>NZ_DAZC01000012.1:40064-53081 GCF_002508845.1 Methanobrevibacter sp. UBA417 | reverse complement strand
ATAAGAAAGCTTAAAAAAATTATAAGTCAAAATTTTTCAAAAAATAAAATCAACTAAGTTTTTGACAGAACCTGATATTATAATTGAGGATTATGAAAAATTTTAGTATTTTGGTATAAATTTATAAATAAAGGAAAAATCATAGATACTTATAATATAAAAAAAATTTTTTTTATATAATAATTATTTAATTAATAAAAATTTTAAGGATTAAAGTAAAAATGAATATGTTATGGTTCTGGATTCCAGTAGTATTAGCTATTAGTGATGAAATCCATGGAAGAATTGTGTGGAAAATAGGTAATGATTTCTACATAGTTCTTGGAGGAATAATTAAAAAAACACTTACTTCAGCAGTGCAAACCTGGTTAGTTCATGAAGTCTTAGAATCAATATTCCATTTTCTTGTACTTACTATTGTGTTCCAATCATTCCAAATTGGAATTTTAGGAGGATTAATACATTTAACCTTAGATATAGCTCATAGTGCAGTGCCTTTCCATATACCTCCACTTGCACATAGAGCATTACACTTTGTCATTGAAGCCTTATTCTTCATGGCAATATACGGATTATAAAAACCCTAATTTAAATGTGGGGTTTATTTACTTTTTTATTAGAAATTTTATGGAGAAAACAATAAAATGCCAGTAATAACATTTGAATATGATGATTTAAAAGAATTCGGAATCGATATTGAAAAAGATAAATTAATAAACATAATACCTATGATGGGAAGTGACATAGAAGATCATAATGATGATGAAATTAAAGTAGAATTCTTCCCAAACCGACCAGATAATTTAAGCGTTCCTGGAGTTGCAAGATCACTTAAAGGATTCTTAAACATTGAAACAGGCCTTCCTGAATATGAGGTTACAGCTTCTGATGAGAAGGTATATGTAAGTGAAGAAGTAAGTGAAATTCGACCATTTATAGCATTTGCTAAAATTGAAGGTGTGAATTTTAAGGGTAATAGATTAAAACAAGTAATGGACTTTCAAGAAAACCTTCACTGGGTAATAGGCCGGGATCGTAAAAAAGTAGCAATTGGTATTCATAATGCAGATGTAATTAATTCTCCATATAATTATATTGCAACAGAAAAAAATGAACACAAATTCATACCACTTGAAGAAAACTGTGCAATGAGTCCTGCGGAAATACTTGAAAATATTGAAAAAGGAAGTAAATATGCTCATTTAATTGATAAATTCAGTAAGTATCCTTTAATCCTTGATAAGGATGATCAAATTTTAAGTATGCCTCCAATAATTAATGGTGAATTAACTAAGTTAACTGAAGATACTTGTAATATTCTTGTTGATGTGACAGGTACAGATGAGAAAGCTGTAAATCAAAGTTTAAACATTATTTGCAGTAGTTTTGCAGAAGAAGGAGGGGAAGTTAAAAGTGTTGAAGTAATCTATAAAGATAAAACAATCACTACTCCTGATTTAAGTCCAAAAACTAAGGAAGTTCATATTTCAACTGCAAATGATTTAATAGGAATAAACATCACCATTGATGAGGCTGAAAAATTATTAGCACAAGCTAGAATGGATTCAGAGAAAATTGATGAAGATACTTTACTTGTAAAAATACCTTCTTATCGTACTGATATTCTTCATGAATATGATATAGTGGAAAATATTGCAATACAATACCGTATAAATGAGGTGAAACCTGCATTACCTGAACTTTCAACTGTAGCATATGAACATGATTGGTTTAAATCTGATAAAACTTTAAGAGAAATAATGATTGGACTTGGATATCAAGAAATAATGAGTTTAATGTTAACAAGTGAAACCAGTCACTATGAAAAGATGAATCGTAGTGAGGATAGTCATGTGGAAGTTTCTAAACCTATTACTATTGATGGAACTATGATTAGAAAAAGTTTAATTAATACTTTAATGGAATTTTTAGAAGATAATAAACATCAAGATTTACCTCAAAAAATATTTGAAATAGGGGACATCTTATACTTAGATGAATCAGAACCATTAAAAGTTAGACCAAGTAAAAAACTTTCAGCTTTAAGTTGCCATACAAGTGCTAATTTTACAGAAGCTAAATCCCTAACTTTAAGTGTGCTTGGTAATCTTGGATATAAGGTAGAAATTGGTGAATCAGAGGATCCAAGTTTCATTCCTGGAAGAGTAGCTAGTGTTAAAGGTACTAGTAATAATGGTGAAATCAAAGGAGTGTTTGGTGAATTATCTCCTGAGGTTATTACTAATTTTGAACTTGAATACCCAGTTGTGGGATTTGAAATAGAATTCCTCTAAAAACTTTTTTTACTTTACTTTTTTAATTCTTTTTTTAAATATTTAACTGTAAATGGACAGACTATTATACATTTACCACAATAGTAATGGTCTATGCCAGTTTTAAGGATAGATAATTCTAAAGCTTTATCCCCACACTTCTTTTGATTGTATAATTCATTCCGGTCTACTCCTTCATGCCAATCCACTCCAGTACAAGCATCCCCTGGACATGCTTTTACACAAGCATCACATTCCCCACAATATGATTGTTTTACTGGTTTTCCAAAATCTAATGGTGCATCAGTATAAATACTTGCTATACGTACAGCTGAACCATAATGCGGATTAACAAGTAAGGCACATTTACCTATCCAACCTAAACCTGCACGAGTTGCAGCAGTTTTATAAGGAATTTTACTTCTCTTATCATCCTCAACTACTGTTCGAGGTTTAGTTTGACCATAAGCATTATACCCCTCTTTTTTCAGGAAATCCTCACCAGCCAATAAGATATCATCAAGGATATCATTGATTTCTAATAATTTATCTATATAAATTTTAGTTGGATATTCTTGTATAGTGTTTATAATTTCTGCTGGAAACTTAATTAGGATACTTACAGCATTTGGCATAGTGTCCGGTACATTTTCTAAGCCTTTAAGATTTGCAAACCCTACCTCAGTTGCACCTTTTGATACTAATAATTCTTTTAAATCTGTTGATAAACTCATAAATTTATTTACTCCTCATAATCTTTTTTTTAATAATTATTTTTCTACATATCTTTGAGTATTAGGACATACAGAAATACATTTACTGCAAACTTTAACATTTGGATTATGGAATTCATTTTCTGCAAGTTCCCCTAAAACATTTAAACATTTTTTATATTCAAATAAATCATTACGTTCCAATTTAGGATTCCATGTTAAACCTGTTATTGCATCAGCTGGACAATTATCTTGACATATTCTACACATACCACATAAAGAAGTAGTTATTGGTTTATTAAAATCTAAGGGTGCATTAGTTAAGATTGTTATTAATCTTACTGCTGAACCATATTTAGGTGTTATGAATAGTGCTGATTTACCAATCCAACCAAGACCAGATCGTGTAGCAACCGTTTTAAATGGAATTAAAGTTGTTTTATTATCAGGTACGGATACTCTTTCTTTAGTTAAAGCATAAGCTTTATAACCCTTATTTTTTAAGAATTCTTCACCTTTAAGTGCTAATTCATCTAATATTGGATATGAATTATCATATTCTTTTAAATATTCTTTTTTACCTTTAACATCTATTGATTTAATTGCTTCTTTAGATAATTTAATAAGTATTGATATTCCATTAGGCATGTCACTTGGCACATTTTCTATTTCTTTAAGGTTTGCAAATCCTACCTCTGTTGCACCTTTAGATATTAGTAATTCTTTTAAATTTGTTGATAAACTCATAAAACTTGTATGCCTCCATTTTAATTTTTATTTATTTTATATAGTTTTGTGTTTTTGGACAAACATACACACATTGGCTGCATAACTCAAAACCCTCATCTTGTGATTGTTTTTTACTTAATTTTTTTAAATGTTTTAAACATTTTTTATGATTAAATAAAGTATCAGGATTTGTATTAGTATTCCATAATATTCCATTTATTGCACCGGGTTTACAGGAATCACGGCATTCTGTACACATTCCACATAAACTTGCTTTAACTGGTTTAGCGTAAGTTAATGGTGCATTTGTTAGGATTGTTATTAATTTAATTGCTGGACCATAATCCTGGTTTATTAGTAGACAGGATTTTCCAATCCACCCTAAACCTGCACGTGTTGCAACCTCTTCAAAGGATATTTGACTTGTATTATCCTCAGTTATAAGTAATTTATCACTTGTTAAGGCTTCTGCTTTATAACCTTTAGATTTTAAATATTCTTCACCTTTAAGTGCTATTTTATCTAATTTCTCATCTAAACCTTTATATTCTTCCTGGCATAATGTGTTGTTTTTAGTGTTAATTGATTTAATTGCATCTTTAGATAATTTAACAAATATAGAAACACCAGAAATGTATCCTTGTGGTGTATTTTTTAATCCTTTAAGGTTTGCAAATCCAACACCTGTTGCACCTTCACTTTTTAATAAACTTTCTAAATCCTTTGATAATGACATGACATTCATAATCCTTTTAAAAGTAGTTTTATATTATTTAAAAAAAAATAGTTAATGAAATAATAAAAAATAATTAATTTTATTTTTTTATATTTCATTATATAATTGTGCGAATTTTTCACCGACAAATGCACAACATGGATCACAAATAGTTTTATCTTCACCATTATGAGTTAATTTTCCACATTGAAGTGTAGTGAATTCGTCTTGGAAGAATTTAAGTAATTGTTTACTTAATGCAACATTAATTTTTTGATCATCTGGATATATTAATCCTAATGCCATTATTGCACCAGTTAATGCTCCACAGGTACCTTCATCAAAGGTTCCTCCGATTCCACCAGAAAATCCTTTTCCTAAACTTAATAATTCTTCTTCACTTAATTTACAGTCAACTGTTGTGCATATTCCAGTTAAAACTGATTGTGAACAACTTTTACCATTATCTCAGTAGTTTTGTATTTTATCAGTTAATTGTTTTGAATCTATTTTACCCATACTTAATCACCATATCACATATTATAATTGATTGATTATATTTTATGTTCTTTTTATTAATTAAAAATTTGCAAAAATTTTTAGTTTATTATGGTTAAGATTATTTCACGATTAATTCTTGGTCCATCTAATTCTATAAAGAAGATTGATTGCCAAGTTCCAAGTAAGAGTTTATTATCTTTAAATGGTATTGTTTGTGAGGATGATAAAAATAAGCTTTGTAGGTGTGAACGGGCATTATTATCTATACTGTTATGGTTGTAATCCTTATTTTCTGGTATTAAATTGTTTAGTGTGTTTTTAAAATCTTTTAATAAGCCTTTTTCGTTTTCATTAACAATTATTGCAGATGTAGTGTGTTTTGTATAAATATTTATTAAACCATCACTAGTTTTTAGTTTTTTTAAGTATTCATTTACAGGTTTTGTTATGTCAATGATTTCAAATTGTTTTTTAGTGTTTATTTTAATAGTTTCCATTATTGTCATAATAATGTTTTATTATTTTTTATAGGTTTTAAAAATTACTCTTATTAAAATGGTTTTTAGGGTTAATATTTTATTATGTTTAAATTAAAGTTAAGCCTAATAATTAAACAAGTTAATGTGTAAAACTAGTGTTTTAAGAAAGAGTATATTGTTTATTTAGAAAGAGCCTATAGAAGTTATTATTTTAAATAAGTTAAGATAGATGAATATAAATAAAAAAATAGAAAAAGAGAAAAAAGTATAGGAAATAAGATTTTTTTATAATGCTTTTCCTATTTCAAATGCTTCTTTCATTTTATCCTCAGATTCTTTTATAGAACCTGGTTCTTGAATTCCACCAGCATCTAAAGTGTTTACTACATCCCAACCAGTATGACCGAATGGTGATGCTTTAGTAGCTTCAATATAAGCATCATATATTCCACTTGGTGCTCCATGAGTGAATACAAATACTGCTTTTCCATTGAATTCTTTTTGTGGGTTTCTACTTACACTATAAAATCTGTCAGTTATGAGTTTTCCTTGAGCTGACATTTGACCATAGTAAATTGGTGTTGTGAAAATTAATACATCAGTATCTAACAATTCATCAATGATTTTTGCCCCATCATCCTCGACTTTACAGTCTATACCGTCACCACAGTGACCACATGCATGACATGGTTCAACATCTAATTCATCAATATAATATTTAGTGACTTCTGCACCGTTTTCTTCTGTTCCTTTAATTATTTCATCTACAAGAACATCCCCGTTTCCACCTTTACGTGGACTTGCAATTATTGCTGTTACTTTCATAACTATTAATACCTCCAAAAATACTTTTAAATGTTTTCTTTTTATAATCCGAAGGATTTTTTAAGTAAATCTGCGTTTACATATCCTTCTTTATATAATTTTCCAGTAGTTAAATCGTTCATAACTACTTCTGCAGGTGCGAACATTCCTTTATCTATTTTATAGAAATCAAATCCTGCTTCTTTAAATACATCGAAAAATGGTTTTCCATATCCATCTGCTGCAGATGATGGTAATTGTGCTGCAACTGAAGCTATATCATCACCTTCTTCGGATTCAACATAGTAATATGTTCTTCCACCGAAGAGTACTGCATCATTAGTTTTCCCCATAGCTTTTAATCCATCTGGGTCAACTGGAGCGATAGGTGCGATTCCTGCTGCGTGTTTGATTTTTTTAACATCAAAGTTGATGAATTCCATCATTTTATATGTACCGTTTTCAACTACTCTTCCTGCAATTTGAATAGATCCAACAAGACTACTAGTTGGTGCAACAAGTAAGTATACATTAGAAGCATCCACATTACATTCTTTAGCTATAACATCAGCTACATCTTCACCAGGTAATACATCAGATTCTAATGCAAGAATAGCTATATCTGCATCGTCTTTGTAATCTATTGCTTCATAGGTTTCTCCAGGTTTTAATGCTAATGCTCTTGCAGGTCCGGATCCTAATGCGAAGAAGTCACCAACACTTACACTCCATCCAGCTTTTTGAGATCCAAGAGTTGAAATTGATGGGAAATCTGTTTTTATTTTAACACTAGGAAGAGCGAATTTTTCAGATAAATCTCCAGGGATGCTTATTCCAACATCAGCTAATCCTCCAAGACATACCTTAGTATATAATTCTCCAGCTTTAAAACTTCCATCAACATTAACTCCACAATCAAGAACAGTTGCCCCATTTGAGAGTTTGGATATTTGTATGTTTATTTCATCAGCTTTTTCAATCATTACATCTACAGTTTTTTTAGCTTCTAAGTTTACACTTACCATTTTTTCTAAACCTCATATCATATTATTCATTTATTTAATTTTTTGTATTTATTTTATATTAATTTTTTAATTTATATATAAATTATTATTATTATTTTATTTTGGTGGATTTTTTATTTTAACCTTCTCTGCTGAAGGTAAATCATTTTCATAAATATGAGCACTTATGGAATGGATTGTTACAGAACCCATTTTCACATCTCCACCTAATTCTTCAGAAACATAATGTGCAAGGTAAGATAATCCTACAGCATTCGGGAACCATGCACCATAAATATCATGACTTCTCCATAAACCAGTAGTGTATAAAATATTATCACGTAATTTGAAATCTACAAGAATCATACAAGGTACTTCTTCACGTTTAGTATCCTGGGTTGGATCCCATGTAACACTTATAGCACGACGAGACTCATTACAATTTTTTAACCTGTCAATTGCCACACGTATTTGATCTATACCTTCAAAGTGTGCTCTTAAACGATTACCATAAGTATAGACGAAACCTGGATTTTCACTACTTGTGAATTGTTCACTATATGTTCTAAGTTTATCCCCTTCCCAGAAATAATTATCAGGTATTCGTATTTTCTCAATTCTAGCTAGTTTATCACCAAAACCGAAAAAGTCCCCACCTAATTGGAAAGGATCATTAATTGTTGTTACAACATTTAAAATTTCCTTGGTTAATGAACCACGTTCATCATTAACAAAATGTCCATCTTTAACTATTTGGGTGACTATTTGCTCCCATCCATCTGCTATTTGCTCAGCATCAAACTTATAAGACATATTAATCCCATTAAACTCCCATTATTATTATTATTATTTTGTGGATAATTCATTATTTAATTTAATCATTAATTTTAATTTATTTTTCGCAGTTTCCAATTTCATTTTCTTTAAACCACAATCCGGGTCCAATAAAATGTTCTCCTCACCCATCACTTCAATACCTGTCCGGATAATTTCACGAACCCTACTTTCTTCATCTAAGTCTTTAGATGCAGAATCCAAGCACCCTAATCCTAACTTTTTACCTTTTAAAAGCTTCTTATACTCAGTTAAAAGTTTAAGATTATCATTATTTCCTGCAAACTCAAAATCCAATATATCAACAGGAAAACTTGTTAACTGTTTAAAAACTCCTTTAAGATTACCACAAGCATGCATAGCTACTGGAATATTAACTTCATCAACGATTATACTAATAGCTTCCTTAGCCACTTTCAAATCAACCATTCCAGTAGAAAGGAAAGGTTCATCAATTTGAATATACTTACAACCAGCACCCTCTAAAGCAGAGGCTTCCTTACTTATTGCATGCGCGTAATCAAGGATAGCATGACCTTTATCCTTATAAAAGGATTCAATACGTGAACTATGAACAATAGTAGAAGGACCAGTAATTATACCTTTAACCCCTTTACGTTCAGCCTCTGCACTTGATAAATTAGAGTTTTTAATTAACTCATCAAGTTTATGCTCGGCAATCCTCACATCACCTACAGTGATATTATGATTAGAAGGTAGGATTTTACCTGTAATTACAGAAGAATTATGCGCATAGGTGAAACCTGGAATATGCTTTACAAAAATTCCAATCATATCATCCCTGACTTGGCCTTCAGTAACAATATCTAAACCTAAATTAAATTGTAACTCAACAACCTCTTCAATAAGACGTTTATACGGATCATAAGCACCAAAAATGTTTAAAAACTTATCCTTACCAGACTCAGGGCTTTTAACTTCTAATGGAAAACTTCCAACAACAGTAGTAATCATGAAAAAAATATACTCCCCATTAAAAATTTATTTTTTATCAATACTTAAAGAACGAATCTTCCGGATATCATCATCAGAAACAGGTAACTCAATAGCACCAGTACCATTACAAGGTTTAGTGTAAGTTAAAAGAACAGTACCCTCATCAGGATTCAAACCAATAGGAATCGGAGGCACCCCAATAATACGAACACCTAAAACCTTCTCACCAGGCTTCACATGAATAACTTCCTTAGAATTCTTAGTAATAACATCCCGAGCCAACTTAAAAGTAGATTGAGCTAAAAGAATTTTATAATCATCAGACTGCTGCAAATATGTTTCCAAACAAAAAGACAAGCCTAATCATCCCCTTCAAAATAATCCTTAAAAGCCTTATCAACCTGAACACGCAAAGGAGTAGGATTATGATAAGCACGAGCACTAACAATACCCGCATCAGTATTCTCCCGAACCTCACTAGTGAAATTATCTAATTCACCTTGATCACGTTGGAAAATAATAGCCAAAGAATCAATATTTAACAACTGATAATAAGTAACAAAATAAGAAACCGCAGCATCCTTATGAATAATACCAACAAGCAAATCAAAAGAACCCTCTTCCAAATGATCAATTTCAGAATCAATATTCACCAAATCCTGAAGATAATATCTTTCAGGATCAGAAACCTTCAACAACTTAGAAGCAGCAGGATTACTAGAAACAGTAACATCAAAACCAGCCTTTCTAAGCTTATCCAAAACATACAAAGTAATAGGGGTCTGAGCAGGAGCCTCAGGACAACCAATCAAAATCAACGCTTTTTTCATAATAAATTAATACCTCACAAAAAAATAATTATATTAATTTATGATATCTGATTAATAAAATAAAAAGGTTTTTAAAAAATAAAAAATTTTTGCCAAAAACTTAGTTAATAATTTTAGTTTCTATTCCAATATGATCTGATTATTTATTATGTTGTATATGGTACAAGTAGGCAAGATGCGAAGTTTCTATTCCAATATGGTCTGATTATTTATAAAATTAGTATCTATATAATATTTACATATAAGGAGTGTTTCTATTCCAATATGGTCTGATTATCTATATAAAGAATTATTAAATATGTTAAGTGAATTATTAGGGTTTCTATTCCAATATGGTCTGATTATCTATAATGCAAACCACAGTTGGGGAGGCTCTATGATGGACTTTCTATTCCAATATGGTCTGATTATCTATACAGATACACAGAACCAAAGACAGCCGTAGGTGAGTTTCTATTCCAATATGGTCTGATTATCTATATAGAGGATAGTGTAAGAGCATGGGATATGGCATCCAGGTTTCTATTCCAATATGGTCTGATTATCTATTGTGCACATGAAAGCAACGCAGTATCACCTGATTAGTTTCTATTCCAATATGGTCTGATTATCTATCCTTATAATTAGTGATAGGTTCTTCTACTGTTTTCGTTTCTATTCCAATATGGTCTGATTATCTATATTTAATGCATTCACAGAATTTGTAACGGTAGTGATGTTTCTATTCCAATATGGTCTGATTATCTATTGGAGTAAATTCATAACTAGCAACACCACTTGAATTAGTTTCTATTCCAATATGGTCTGATTATCTATACATTAGCAAGTGTCGATGGAGAATTAAATGATACAGTTTCTATTCCAATATGGTCTGATTATCTATATAATTTACAACCTGCTAGTATAGATTTACGGTTAAAGTTTCTATTCCAATATGGTCTGATTATCTATGTTCAGGATCTTCAATATCTAAGAAAAGTTTTAGTGTTTCTATTCCAATATGGTCTGATTATCTATCCAAATAGCCCCACCATAAGTTGAAGCATTATTACCGTTTCTATTCCAATATGGTCTGATTATCTATTAATAACCCAGTATTGATTTTCATATTTAACAATCTCGTTTCTATTCCAATATGGTCTGATTATCTATGTTAATAAGGATAAAATTATTATTAGTGTTCAAGGATGTTTCTATTCCAATATGGTCTGATTATCTATATTAGTTTGTGTTATGATAATTATCGGATACAAAAATGTTTCTATTCCAATATGGTCTGATTATCTATCTTCTTCGGTATGTTCTTCTATAGGCATTTGAGCTAGTTTCTATTCCAATATGGTCTGATTATCTATCAAATACATTAAAACCTGATGGAGCTGGTCCAGCATGGTTTCTATTCCAATATGGTCTGATTATCTATAATTGGGGTATCTTCCATGTGTTCTTATGTAAACATTTCTGTTTCTATTCCAATATGGTCTGATTATCTATATTCATCCTTATATACCCAATCAGCTGAATGAGTCAGTTTCTATTCCAATATGGTCTGATTATCTATTAAAAGGGGTAAAAGTAATTCTATTATGGTATCTCGGTTTCTATTCCAATATGGTCTGATTATCTATATAATTGTGTACTTAATGCTATTCAAGAAGAAAATGCGTTTCTATTCCAATATGGTCTGATTATCTATATATAAACTTTTTGATAATACAATAGGGTGGTATTTGTTTCTATTCCAATATGGTCTGATTATCTATTTATCTTGTTTAATTTCATATAATAGTTCTATTTGTGTTTCTATTCCAATATGGTCTGATTATCTATACAACCAGATAGATTAAACTTAACCTGTCTAGAGTTTCTATTCCAATATGGTCTGATTATCTATTATAGGTTTTTAACCTACATTTTAAGAGTGATTACAGTTTCTATTCCAATATGGTCTGATTATCTATAATTAAAAAATTTTAAGAGGTTAAAAATGATGGATAAGTTTCTATTCCAATATGGTCTGATTATCTATCTTAGCTAAAAAGTGTCGTGAACACCAAAAATTAGCTGGGTTTCTATTCCAATATGGTCTGATTATCTATTATCTACCATTCTATTTTTTCATTAATCACTTAATAGTGTTTCTATTCCAATATGGTCTGATTATCTATAAGCAACAAAATCTTACCATAACTTCACTGATATAAAGTTTCTATTCCAATATGGTCTGATTATCTATGGTAAACTTGCTACATCAACAACTGAACCCTTAATTGTTTCTATTCCAATATGGTCTGATTATCTATACGAGGCTTTCCCTGTAAAGTTAAGTAAATATTTGCGTTTCTATTCCAATATGGTCTGATTATCTATAAGGATCAACTAAAACAATTTGGGACAGAAATAATTTTGTTTCTATTCCAATATGGTCTGATTATCTATAGTAACGTTCCTTCTCCTCATTAATCCGTGTAATATTGTTTCTATTCCAATATGGTCTGATTATCTATCCTCTTAATAGAATTTTTAATGGGGCATAAGATACCGTTTCTATTCCAATATGGTCTGATTATCTATTTATAATACTGGGACAACTCCTAGTAATGTTAATTTGTTTCTATTCCAATATGGTCTGATTATCTATTTAGATGATTGGACAACACCTGATAATGAATATTATTGGTTTCTATTCCAATATGGTCTGATTATCTATTTACCATTGGGTGTTTTTGTCCGTTTTTCTTATAAGTGTTTCTATTCCAATATGGTCTGATTATCTATTAAAGAACAAAATGTTGGTGATAGTATGAGTTTAAGGTTTCTATTCCAATATGGTCTGATTATCTATTAGATTACTCCTCCATCTTCATCATTACTGAATCCATGTTTCTATTCCAATATGGTCTGATTATCTATAGCATCAAGTTCAAGTAGTAGTAGTGGGGGTAGTGTGTTTCTATTCCAATATGGTCTGATTATCTATCCAGAAGGAAAAGTAACCACCATTACAGGTTCGTTTCTATTCCAATATGGTCTGATTATCTATGGTTCACCAATGGTGAAAACTGTTAATATATTAGATGGGTTTCTATTCCAATATGGTCTGATTATCTATAAACATTATCAGCATCACAAGTATGAACGAAACAAGTTTCTATTCCAATATGGTCTGATTATCTAT
>NZ_DAZC01000012.1:39077-39959 GCF_002508845.1 Methanobrevibacter sp. UBA417 | reverse complement strand
ATATGGTCTGATTATCTATAATTCCCAGTTACCATTATTAAATACTTGTATGCAGGTTTCTATTCCAATATGGTCTGATTATCTATTTATGAATTAAATAGAACAGATTGTACTTTATTAAAGTTTCTATTCCAATATGGTCTGATTATCTATTTAATAGATAGTATAAAGACTAACGATGAATTAGTGTTTCTATTCCAATATGGTCTGATTATCTATATAAGAGTGATTAAAAATGAATGTTTGTGAAAGTAAGTTTCTATTCCAATATGGTCTGATTATCTATTCTTTAGAAATTGATTCTATAATTAGGTCTGCATTTGTTTCTATTCCAATATGGTCTGATTATCTATTAAGTTATATTAGTTACAGTTTCCGGATTAACATTTGTTTCTATTCCAATATGGTCTGATTATCTATATGAAAACAATTGTAAGGGTTCTAATAGTAATGTACTGTTTCTATTCCAATATGGTCTGATTATCTATAAGAGTGATAAAATGGAAATAAAAACAAACAATAAATTGTTTCTATTCCAATATGGTCTGATTATCTATAAATAAACATATAAATAGTATTATAGGTGGATTTGAGTTTCTATTCCAATATGGTCTGATTATCTATATTACTGCTGCAGATACTATTAATCTTGTTGACCATGTTTCTATTCCAATATGGTCTGATTATCTATGTTAATAAATTTATTTGATAAAGACGATTATGAAACGTTTCTATTCCAATATGGTCTGATTATCTATCATTTAAAAGTTTTAGTTATGGAGGATTCAGTACTCAGTTTCTATTCCAATATGGTCTGATTATCTATAATATGTGATAATCAACTTAATAGTTAAACCAGTTGAGTTTCTATTCCAATATGGT
>NZ_DAZC01000012.1:38354-38968 GCF_002508845.1 Methanobrevibacter sp. UBA417 | reverse complement strand
AATATGGTCTGATTATCTATCAATTAGTGTATGGGAAGTTTGATTGTTCTATTTGGTTTCTATTCCAATATGGTCTGATTATCTATTAAAGGATATTTACTTGATTGAACACCACATTGTCCCGTTTCTATTCCAATATGGTCTGATTATCTATATTGTTAATAAGAGAGTATAAAAAAGATTTTAAGAAGTTTCTATTCCAATATGGTCTGATTATCTATTTAACCTTGCTTATTTAATGATTGTTCTTGATGCGTTTCTATTCCAATATGGTCTGATTATCTATTAATAAGAATGAAGGATGTTTGGATATTGTAGATTCGTTTCTATTCCAATATGGTCTGATTATCTATTTAAATTTATACAATTCTAGTATAAGGTTTAACGAATGTTTCTATTCCAATATGGTCTGATTATCTATTTATACAACTTTAAATTTAAATTAAAAGGTGATAATAGTTTCTATTCCAATATGGTCTGATTATCTATTATGATTTAAGTAGTGTAACAAGCTAATATTTACTCTGTTTCTATTCCAATATGGTCTGATTATCTATAATTTCCCATATTATTCTGATTTTCCTGTTGCAACTGGGTTTCTATTCCAATATGGT
>NZ_DAZC01000012.1:35941-38235 GCF_002508845.1 Methanobrevibacter sp. UBA417 | reverse complement strand
ATGGTCTGATTATCTATATAAATGGAAGCAAATCAGGAATGGGGCTTTCTAAGTTTCTATTCCAATATGGTCTGATTATCTATAGGAAGAACTTATAAATATTACAGATTTAAAAGGGTTGTTTCTATTCCAATATGGTCTGATTATCTATTATGCAACGGCTTAATATTTTTTTTATTTGTATGTTTGTTTCTATTCCAATATGGTCTGATTATCTATAGCATTCTGTCTTCATCATAATCCATATATTTTTTATGTTTCTATTCCAATATGGCCTGATTATCTATCTATGTCGGATATTTTGCAGGAGGACTGGTTTAGTGAGTTTCTATTCCAATATGGTCTGATTATCTATTTTTTGCATCTTCTGTTTGGGACATAAAATCTCTTGTTTCTATTCCAATATGGTCTGATTATCTATTTTTTATTGGAGGAATAATTATGAAAGGTTGGAATAAGTTTCTATTCCAATATGGTCTGATTATCTATAAAGTTTGCAGCATTTTTTAATACTTCCATTTCATCGTTTCTATTCCAATATGGTCTGATTATCTATCAAAGGTTATACCCTCGCTTACTTAAAAAATTAAAAGAATAGTTTCTATTCCAATATGGTCTGATTATCTATACAAGCAAATAGTGTTGGTGCTGTAACTTCTGCTACGTTTCTATTCCAATATGGTCTGATTATCTATCCGCCCGGGGTTGTTGTATCCTCGTCACGCCTTACATGTTTCTATTCCAATATGGTCTGATTATCTATTTTTCTTTATGTTTCAAATCATAAATCTCATTCTGAAGTTTCTATTCCAATATGGTCTGATTATCTATTTTGGTTTCATCTTCTTGATATTTACAATATTGATGTTTCTATTCCAATATGGTCTGATTATCTATAGGAAAACAAAAAAAATTTTTGTCTTCAATTGAATATGTTTCTATTCCAATATGGTCTGATTATCTATAGACAACCTCAAAGAGGGTTATAAAACATTAAATAAGTTTCTATTCCAATATGGTCTGATTATCTATCTTTTCAACAGGATTCGCATCTTCAAGGACGAATTCAGTTTCTATTCCAATATGGTCTGATTATCTATGGTCGTACTGTGGTTTTAAAAGGTATAAATTAGTTTCTATTCCAATATGGTCTGATTATCTATGAAATATTATGCAGGTATTGAGGATTATTATCTTGCGTTTCTATTCCAATATGGTCTGATTATCTATTCTAAGTCCATATTATCAAATTCAGAAGTCATTTGTGTTTCTATTCCAATATGGTCTGATTATCTATCATCACTTGGGGAACAAAAAGAGCAAATGGAACTGTTTCTATTCCAATATGGTCTGATTATCTATTTAGACATACTTGAAGAAGATTTAACAAGTTTAAAAAGGTTTCTATTCCAATATGGTCTGATTATCTATTTTCAATCAACTAGGTGAAGCTTGGTGGAAATATGTGTTTCTATTCCAATATGGTCTGATTATCTATACATATCAACAGAAGATTATCTTCAACAAATGACTTCGTTTCTATTCCAATATGGTCTGATTATCTATAAAGGTGCAGCAATAATTAAATTACCAGTAAAATAAGTTTCTATTCCAATATGGTCTGATTATCTATTTGTTTAATTATGAGTTAATGCAATTAAGACAGTGTTTCTATTCCAATATGGTCTGATTATCTATAGGGACATACTCATTCAATTGAAGTTAGAAATAAGAGTTTCTATTCCAATATGGTCTGATTATCTATCACACCAATCTTTCCAGGATATAAATTATGTGTAGGTTTCTATTCCAATATGGTCTGATTATCTATAGGATAATGGAGCAACATGGATAGCATTCGGTAAAGAGTTTCTATTCCAATATGGTCTGATTATCTATGGAAATAACAAAAAATGTTTCTCCCTATTATGTTCAGTTTCTATTCCAATATGGTCTGATTATCTATTAGTGATGCTAATTTCACGGTGACTGTTTCTAGTTCGTTTCTATTCCAATATGGTCTGATTATCTATTATAATTACCCTTGTATACCATTGGACAGATTATATGTTTCTATTCCAATATGGTCTGATTATCTATTTAAGGTAAGCTCAGATACTACGAAATTATCATTAAAAAGTTTCTATTCCAATATGGTCTGATTATCTATACATATTTTAACCTTTAAAAATGTTTTAGTAAACTAGGTTTCTATTCCAATATGGTCTGATTATCTATAAAAATAATTTCTCCACTATAAGTTTGCTTTAAATCTGTTTCTATTCCAATATGGT
>NZ_DAZC01000012.1:35475-35823 GCF_002508845.1 Methanobrevibacter sp. UBA417 | reverse complement strand
TTTCTATTCCAATATGGTCTGATTATCTATAATAATAATAATAATACTAATTGTTTAAATTTTAATAGTTTCTATTCCAATATGGTCTGATTATCTATGAGATTAGGTGGATTTGATAAGAAATATGATAATATGTTTCTATTCCAATATGGTCTGATTATCTATGTAGTCCGACCTGTACTTCATACTTACAATCCTGTGTTTCTATTCCAATATGGTCTGATTATCTATTTTTCATTTCATATCACGTCACAATGTATTTTTTTGTTTCTATTCCAATATGGTCTGATTATCTATACTAAGGTTCAAGGTATTGGTTGTAAGACTGCGTTTCTATTCCAATATGGT
>NZ_DAZC01000012.1:0-35352 GCF_002508845.1 Methanobrevibacter sp. UBA417 | reverse complement strand
ATATGGTCTGATTATCTATAGGGCCAAAATTTCGTTTAAATCATATATATCATTTCAATATTGGTTCTTTTTTAATGATAAATTTTTCGATACCTTATTTGTTATTCCTTTTATATGGATTAACGAATTTCTAAAATTTCTTTAATTGTTAATATTCTTTTTAGAATATTAGTTTTTATTTTTTTCAGAAATTATTCAGGAGGTATATTAAAAATGAGATAGGTTTAAATGAATTTTTTGGAAAATAAGAATTTTGTTTTGAAAAGTTAAAATAATGTTTTTTAATTTTTATGGGTTAAACTGATTTTGAAATTATTTTTAAAAAAAGAAATAGAAAGTGGTATTTTTATAATATGTTGTTTAGAGGTGCTTTTTCTATGCCAAGAATTTGTTTATCCATTAATTCAGGCATTCTTAATTTATAAATGATTATGGAGTCTTCTTCTTCATTGATTATTTCTTTGAGTTTGTTTTTTATATATTCAAATTCACTGTTAGTTACTTCTCCTTCAAATACAGAGTTTTGCACCCAGTAAAGGTTTTGTCTTAAGAAACTTTTTACTTTGTTTACTCTTTCTACTTTTATATCATAAACTAATAATAAATACATTTTTTACCACCATATAACAAATGGATTATAAGTTTTTTCACCTATTAAATGTTTTTTTAATTTGTATGCTTCTAATCTTATTAGTCTTTGGTATGAAACTTTTTTATTTAATGTTTTATGTTTTATTGTTTTTTCTAATCTTTTATTGTATTCGTTTACGAAGATGTTTTTTCCTTTTTCATTTAATAAGCAATAGTTTAAGTCTTTATCAAAATCGTTTTTGGATATCATTTTTTTATTTATTAAATAGAAAATTAATCTGTCTACGAAAATGGGTTTGAATATTTCACTTAAGTCAAGTGCTAGTGAAAATCTTCTCTCTGAGGGTTCATGTAAATATGATATTGTAGGGTTTAATTGGGTGTTGTATATTTCTGTTAGGACTGTTGAATACATCATACTATTTCCAAAACTTATCATTGCATTCACCATATTTTTTGGTGGTTGTTTTGATCTTTTTCCCATTTGAAATTCATCTGGCAATATTTCGTCAAATTTGGAGTAATATTCTGATCTTATTCTTGCTTCTACATTCATTATTTCTGTGATTTTGCTTGCTTTTTTTAGTTCTTTTAATGTTTCTTTAATGTTGTTTTCTATTTTGTAATAGGCTAAGACTTTTAATATGTTTTTAGCAGAGCCTTCTACAAATAATTTAGCTAATTGTTTTCTTTTTGTGAAATCTAAGTAGTATTTGGCTTGTTTAACTATTAAATCCCCAGATAGGAGTGATTCTCTTGGATAGAATGATCCATTATAATATCCATAATAGTTGAAAAAATGTATAGGGATTCCTTCTTTTGCAAATAAGCTTATTACTTGTGATGAGAATGATATTTGCCCATAAGCATATAGGGAATATATTTTATTTATAGGTAATGGTTTTTTGCCTTTTTCATTAACATAATAAATGGTGTTTTCTTTTCTTTTTAAAATCCCTTCAGATAATATGTAGTAATTCTTTTTAGGCATGATAAAAGTTTCCTTAATAATTATTTTTTTTATACCCAGCAAAATTCATAGTAAGAACAGTTTTTACACATTTTCTTCTTTTCAGGATGGGGCATTTTATTTTTGATTATGTGATTAATTTTATTTAAAAGATTTTTGATTTTTTCAATTTTTTCTGTTGTTAAATCTATTTCTTCTTTTTTATTAACTAAAGGATAGTTTAAAACCCCTTTAAGGTTATTTATATTTTTATGTTCTTTTAAATAGTACATGTAATATAATAATTGATATTCATGTGCTTTTTTTGTTTTATTGCTTTTTTTGATTTCATGAACTTCTAAAGTATCTCCTTTTTTTATAAAGTCTATGGCTATTAAGTTATCTATTAGTAAGTCCTTTTTTTCTTTGGAATAAGTTTTTTCATGTAATTGTTTTCCTAAGCTTACAATATCTGAATTTTGTTCCATTGATATATTATGTGCAAATAACCATAATTGGGTTTTACATGTGAAATAATAATTAATTTCTGTACCTGTTATATTATAATCACTATTTTCAAAGGTTATATCTGTCATAAAATCTGGTCTTCTTCTTCATTTAATAGTAATCCTAATTGAGAATCGTATTTAATATCTATAAAATAAGTATTCATGGTTTTATCATATTCAATATTATTTTCATTTAATTGTTTCATGAATTGACCTTGGCTTATAGACACGAAATATGATTTCATTTCATAGTATTCTTTTTTCTCAAATTTTTTTGTAAAATCATATTTGAATTTTTGTGGAACAAGTTCATAAGAGTTAAATAACTTATAGAAACTAGATTCACTATCTTTAGAATTTATAAATGGTACGATTGTTTGATAAAAATCATTGAAATTTTCAGATACAGATAAAAATTCATCAAGATCTTTACCTGTGTATCCTTCACCGTAAACTGCATCTATAATTTTTTGTATTTCACTTTCTTTAATTAAGGAAATATTTTCTAGTACTTTTAATGTTTTTTCAACTGTTTTTGTATTATAAATATATTTATCATTATCACTTGGAGTTGAAAATACATTTACTTTTTTTATTAAATTTTCTTCCCATCCCTTACGGTTAACTCTTCCGAAACGTTGTATTAATGCATCTAATGGTGCAGGTTCTGAGTATAATGTATCATAATTAATGTTTAATGATACTTCTATAGCTTGTGTTCCAACTAATAAGTTTAAATCATTTAAGTTTCCTTCAATTCTTTCACGATCTTTTAATATGAATCTACTGTGTAAAAGTGCACTGTTTGTAAATCCTTTATCTTTAAAGTGTTTATAAATTTCTTGGGCTTTATTTACAGTATTACATACTACTAAAACATGCAATCCTTGATTTAAATCTTCTTCTATTAAATCTAAATTATCCATAATATTAGAATTGATTATATTAAGCTCATGACGATTAAAACTATCTAATTCTTTATTATTTAGTAGGATTTCTTGATTAATATTTAATTCTTTTATAAAAATCTTTTTAAGAAAAGAAGGTATGGTTGCAGACATTATAAAGAAATTTACATTATAATCTTTCTTTAATATTTTTAAAATCTCTAAAAGTAAGGATGTTACATGAGCATCATATGCATGAATCTCATCAAGGATAATTAATGAATCTGCTAACTCAGATAAGTTCATTTCAAAACCTTTCACTCCAAAAAATGATTTAATTATTTGAAAAGGAGTTAAAACCTTATAAGGTCTGTAAATTTTTTTAGATAAATTCTGAATCTCTTTAACCTTATCCTTAGACTCCTGGTAATTTACATATACATCAAACACCCCATTTACACTACTTTCTTTAACCTTATCCTTAGACTCCTGGTAATCTAAGTCTGAAAATGTTTTATATAAAAAGTAGGAAGCTTTACCATGTAAATTTGCAACTAAATCAGGATTTTTAAAATCTTTTTTCAAACGAGTATACATTGCATTAATACTTGCAGTGTAAGGTAAGAGATAGAAAACTCTTTTAGAAGCAAGTTGATTCTGATTATTACCTGACCATAATAGTGCTGCTTCTGTTTTACCACTACCAGTTGGTGCAGTTAAAAAAGTATCACCTTTAGTTTTTGATGCTAAAATTTGAGTTTTACGTAATGTTTTAAAATCAAATAAGGATCCAATATCTTTTATCCCATTTAATATTTCATATTTAGAACCTGATGCTAAATAATCACAAGCATTCACTAAACCTTTAAGAAAAACACCATAAACTTCATGTAACTGTGTGTATTCCTCATCATTATACTCCCAATAATATTTGCTAACTGTCGAATCGAATACATCTTCTAATTCATTAAATTTTATTGTTTTTGGAGTTTTAACCTGGTAACCTAAATATTTATCACTAAATTCTGGAATCAAATCAAAATATTTAATTAATTGATTAAAATTTATTTTTAATTCCTCTAATTTTTTAATGTAAACTATAAAACCCGGACTAGGTTTATTCCCTATAGGTTTAGTTGAAAAATTATGTTCTCTTAAAAAATTAACATCTTTATGATGAGTGATAATAGCTAAACCAATACTATACTTATAAAAATCAGAGTAAAAACCATTTAATGAAGAAATAAAACTAGAAGATAATATTTCATGACGATACTTCCAAGGGGATCCTTTTTCAAATAAGCTTTTTTGAAAACCTGTAGCGGCTTTTCCAAAATCATGGAAAAAAAGAGAATAAAAAAGATGTTCCCAGAAATCATTAACACCACATAATTTGGGTATTTCTGGATATGCATCTTTAATTGATTTAAATACTTTTAAAGTGTTTTCTGTATGTTGGATTAAAGTTTCATCCGGTTTTGCAAATATTTCATTCACCATAAACTAATTTCACCTATCCCCATATTTTTTTTAGTATATCCATACTCCCCAATCTAAGTTGGAATCATAGTATATTTCATCTTCATAATTAAAGAAATCTTTCATGAAAATGTAAGGTTTAGTATTTACTGCTTTTCTAGGAATTGTATTTGTAAAATGTGTTGGTAATGATTGTATAACTCCATATGATCCTTTCACACCATAAGGGAGAATTGTTTTACCTAATTTAACATTACCCTCTTTTTCTAGATTAATTTCTTTTACCTCCGATACCATGGCTAAATCAGTTGATCGGCCAAGGACAAGTGGATATGCTGGTTTTTTAAAATATTTTTTATATTCTAAGTTATCTAAGTATAAATACATTTTAGGGTTGAATAAAAATTCTCTTTTAACTACATTTGACTTATTGCCCTTTAATCCTTTAATTTCATAAATTGATTCTAAATCTACAGCTTTAGCATCAGAATTAAAAACATAACCCCAGTGAATATTATCATCAGAATTAACAATTTCACCTTTTGCTGCAGATAAAAGACCATAAATAGTACTTAAAGGAGGTGAGGGTAAAGTAGGTTGAAAACCACTAATAAATGTAGGATATCTGAAAGATGCCATCCAACCTTCAATAGTTACCCTTAAAAATTTCATTCTTTAACCAACTTCGGAACTTCTTTGTTAAATTCTTTAACTATTTCATTTATAGATCCTAAAACAAGTTTACTATTTTCTTTAGATAATTCTTTTAACCCAGTGATTGTTTCATCTTTTAAGAATCCTTTTCTATAACCAATATAAACATTAGTTAATAAAATATCATCATAATCATTTAGAACTTCTTTTAAGGATTCAACATCTAATTTAGCCCCATTTTTTTCTTCTTTAATTATATTCATGAGGAAATGATTTCCACCATCAATACTTGTTAATATTAAGAATTTTGGAGTTACATCAGTTAAATGAGATGCTTGTTTAGCACCACCATACAGGTAAGGTAAAGCATTAATTATATCTTCAACACGTTTTATTCTAGTTTCATCATCTAAAACCCATGCATCATCAGTATTAGTTAATCCTTCTTTTTCAGCTAATTCAATTAATTCAGGATACATGTTACGATAACCTGTTGTTTCTTTAGTGAAAAATTTACCTGCAGTATCTAAGTTTATTGAGAATATTCCTTTAAGAACTGTGGAATAAAATTCATGTTCATAAGGTACAGGATCACCTTCATGTCTTGCCATAACACCAAAATCATTTGTAGGATATTGGCCTACAATACTTACTAATGGAGAATTACTTAAAACACTTCGTCTAGTTACAGTTCCACCTTCTTTTTTACTTAAAGCTCTCATATAACCAAACATATCATCATCGGGGTAAATTATTGGATTAGCACTAGTAAATGCAATCTTCTTATCACGTTGAATTGGTGACATTTCCCAATTAAACTTGGATTCTAAAGTTTCTCTCCACCAATAACGTAATGCTTGACCAGAAACATAAGGATAAGATTTTCCACCTTTACGGATAGCTTTAACTCTAACTATATTATCTGTTCGATCTCCAGCATCACTACCTGCATTGTTTAATGCAGAATGTGGTGCATCAATTAACATAAAACCTATAACATTCTTTGACATAATTTTATTCCTCCTCAATATCTGTTTCATCCTTAAATTCTTCCACATAGTTTTCAGCAACTAACCATTCATGAAGCTTTTCATATATTCTAAATAATAATAAATCTTGTGTTTCTCTCCAAGTTAAATTTCCTTCAGGGAATAAATATTTAACATACTCATCATATGTAAATAATAATTCCTCTTCACTATTTGCAATTCGTTTTTTTATAACTTTTCTTAAAATATTTCTAAATGAATTATAATTTTTAGCAGTCTCTAAATTATGCAAAACTTTAGTATCATTATTAGATTTAATATATTCTGCTAATTTATCACCTAAACTTTTAATAGTTTCTAAACGTTCCTCATCCATTTTACGCACCTCCATCATATAATACTTTAACAGATCCCAAGAACAATAAGCCTTCTTATACTTTCTATTAAAAAAATAATACAAAATACTTTTATTAGTTAATAAATTATTATAAACCGTATTTCTCTTATTTTTATAATCATTTAATTCTTTTACTTTATCCCACTTAACATAAACATATCCTTTTCTAACAATCATATTCCAATTTGAATATTCATCTGGTGGAATATAAGTTAAAAATCTGAAAACATTAGTTGGAACATTAAAAATCTCCAATTCTGGTCCTTGATTATAATTTGTAAAATAATAAAAATTCAATGATGGATATTCATCAGCCCAACGTTCATCACTATCACGGATAATATCCATAATCATTTTAAAAACAGCATTTTGAGGATTAGTATAACCTTCATTAAAACAACCAGTATATACTTGCATAGATTCTTGTTTACTAATATTTTTTAAAGCTTTCTTACTCCAATGATTCATAACTTTACTTGAATCAGAATGTAATAAAATCATTTTTCCTCCAGATGCATACATTACTAATGGAGAAAATTGAATTAAAAGAGTACAAAGATTACAATAATCCGCACCATCATTTGCAAATGAAAAATAATTTTTAAGAGAACCAGAACCTGTAAGAGGAACATTAGATTTAACCACTTGAGTATCAGTATTTCTCCGACCACAAGCCATACAATCCCCAGAATCATTAACTGGTGGAATATTATCTAATAAATTTTTTAAAACTTTAAAATATTTCTCCTCCTTACCCTCAACTTTATAAGTTAAAGGTTGTAAATTAGGAAAAACAGTATACATATTCTTATTCCACTTCGCTTTAGGATACAATTTTGAAATAGTTTCACTAAGATTTATTAAATCATCCTTTGTTATGTCGTTTAAATCCTTTTCACAGAATGTCTTCAATGCATATATACCAGAATCAACAAAAGCATTCCCCGTTATTCTTAAACCTAATTCACTTGTCATCTAAATATCACCTCACAAATAAAAACTTTTAAAAATATATTAATTAATCTTATATTAAACCTTGTATATTATATAAATTACCTTAATTAAACCAAATCAATTAAACCAAAGCCCATTGAATTTTTCTCCCCTAAACCACAGTCATATGCAAATTTTAACAAATCAGCATCCCCTTCAAGGATTAAATCCATCATATACCCCCTATTAAAAATCCGATTACCGTCCTTAAAAACAGTAATCCGTTTACGCTTAACATTCTTCATTTCAGAATACACATTAAAATCAGCACTAGAATTAGAATTATAAAAACTATTAAATTTTTTAATTAAATTAAGATTTAACTTATTAAAAAAAACATCACCAGGAGCTAAATCCCAAACCTTCAAATCACCATCAACCATCTTTTTAGTCCTAACAAGTATAGGGGACAAAGTTCGAGCAGAAAACTCACCATCAAAAGAGGGCATAGGTAACAATTCAATATCCTTAACATTCAAAATATCATTATGAAACCTAACTTTCCTATCACTTAAATAACCATCAACAAGTGACCGAATCAAATAATCATTAGGTGAAGAAATAATAAAACTAAACTCCCCATTCCGGGAGATAATACCATTCTTCACAAACTTTCTCTTACGAACGCTTATTTGAGAAAAATTAAAAAACTTAAAATTATTAGAATCATGCAACTTACTAGCTAAATCCAAATCACTAATCTTATCATAAATAATACTAGAAAGAATATGATTATAATTAAAAGGAACCAAATAATTCTTATTCTCCGATTTCAATGTAATATTCAATCTCATATAAACTATAATATAAATAGATAAATAAATAAACCTTTCTATTTAACTTTCAAAAAAATTATCTCTTGTTAAAAATGATTATTTTCATTAATTAAGAAAAGATTTTTTTAAATATTAATTTGCTTAAATTTTAATTTAAAAGTAAAGTTAATATATTAATTGAAGACAACATAGGAATATAATTGTTAGAAAATTAGAATTTTTAAACATTTAAATTAAAAATCAATTAAATATAATGAAATAGTGAATTTATACTATAAAATCAGACCATAATGGAATAGAAACATATAAAAGAGACTAAAAAAATAAAGTCTTAAAAAAATTAAAATCAGACCATAATGGAATAAATACTATTTTAATATATTTACCTTGATATATCAAAAAATAAAATAAAAATTTATAAAAATAGTTTCAATATATAAGAGAAGACTTATATACTATAAAAAAATATAAATAATTGAGAGTTAACTAAAAGTCCAAAATTTATAATCTAAAACATTCCTTCATACTAGATTAATAATTAAAGAAACTTTTCCAAAAAATAACTTTGCAACCGTTTTTAATAATTAATAAAAATTAAAAAAATAAAAGTGAACAACATGAAAAAAACAAAAACATCCAGAATTATAGGAAATTTTTATACTGAACCTAAAAACAAACACACAATAGAATTAACAAAATTAATTTACAAACAATATTTAAAATTAATCCCTGAAAACGATTTAAATCAAAAAAAATGCACAATTTTGCTTAATTTAAATGAAGAATCACCAATATTAACATATGACAACCTCCCTAAAATTATATTACCTACTAAAGACAATCTATGGTGCCAAATAATATTTCAACTAAGTCATGAAATATGTCATTATATATTTAGATTTAAAAGAGAAGATCAATACAAAAAAAATGCCGCTCACAGATATGAAGAAATTGTATGTGAAACAATGTCTTTAATAATTCTGAAAATGTGTGCTGAAAATTGGAAAGAATGCAAAATATCATTAAATAAACCAATATATAAATTAAATATTGAATCTTATCTAAATAATCAACTAAGAAAAAGAGAAATCATGCCCCAAATAAAAATTGAAAATATCTATGACTTTAACAAAGAAGAAGAACATGCAGAGAATAAACGAGAAAATCATTATTGGGAAACTTATTATTTATATAATAAATTAATTAATAAAAAAATACAATTTAAAGATATACTTGAATACTATCCATTTAAATTAAAAAATGGGTATATAGATTTTGATAAATGGAAAAAAGAGTGTGATTCTAAAAATAAATCTATATCAACATTATCTAAGATACAACCACAATTAAAATTCAAATAAATATTATATAAACTTTTAATTTTTATAATATTTAGTTCTTTCAAAAATTAATTAAAAAAAAGTTTAAAAAGAATATAATTAAAATCAGCTCGTTAAGAACTAAAAATCATAAATTAATGTTAATAATAAACTATTTGGAAAATAAAAAGTTAAAATATTAGTAGTACTTCATTAGTGTTAAAAAATTAGAATACACAATACATTCTTAGTTTAAAAGTGTGGGAGATAATAATAATTATGGAAATAGAAATTTTTACAGATGAAACATTTATTGTTGATAAAAAAACAAATACAGAATATCTTGGTATTGGATGTTTATTTGTTCCTACATCTTTTAAAAAGGAATTTGTTGATAAATTACTTGAATTAAGATGTATGAATGAAAATAGTGATACTTGGCATTGGGACTTTAAAAACTGTCTAAATAGTAAAGCAAAATTATGTAAAGAAAAATGGCATAAACTCAATAATAAAGAAATTCATTATAAAGAATTACGTGAAAAATCTCCTCATCATTTAAAAGAAATTTCAAAAAGATGGATTAAATTTTTATTACAACATAATCAAAATTACAGCGATAAGAATAAATTAATTTATTTTAAAATATTATATATAGATTTGAAAAAATTAGATAAAACATTTTTTGGAAATGAAGAAACTGACAATATAGTTTATAATAGATTTTACAGGATGGTTATATTAGGAGCTAAAAATTTCTTTTTCAAAGATGAAAAATTTATAATAAAAGAATTTTTTCATGACAAATCTTCTGAAAAAGAGTTAAGTAATATTTTTCCATGGAACACACCTAATAAATTAGATAAAATAGAAGATGTTGATATCCAAAAGGATACCATTACTTTTATTGATTCAAATCATAATAACTATGCATATGAAAAATTTAAAAAAAATGCACAATTTATACAATTTATTGATTTAATTTTAGGTTGCATTAATCAAATATTATTCCAACCAGCAAAGACCCAAATAAAAAATGAAATAAGTAATATATATTACCCTTTATTCAAAAAAATTTGGGAAGAACCAAATAATAAAAATAGTCATTTAAATTTCTATAGAAAACAAGATGTATCAATTTTTCCTAAAGAAAAAATGTACTATCAATAAATTTATACGGAGAAAAAATTCGTGTAGAAGGAGAATTTCATAGAAATATTAAAATAAAAAAACCTGTTAATGAAAATAAAAATGAAACATTAGATAATTACTTTACAAAAAACATTTAATGTTTTCTCATAAAATTAATAAATGGCTTGTAGAAACCCTATTTTTTTGGTAGTTGTGTTGATTTGTGGATGTTATAGATTAAATTTTTGAGTTTTGTTTCCTTGTTTGATAAATTGGATTCAATTTTCATTAATAGTATTTTTTTTGATTCATGCTGAATACTCTTCTTACATTACTAAAATTAATTAAAATTAAACCATAACACAATCTATGATAAAACCCCTTTTTGGTAGCATAAATGATCTTTTTTGGAGATATAATCTTTAAATGATTTTTCGGGTAGTTTTATACCATTATTTATCATTTTATTCCAAGTTTCACAAGCTTCATTAAGGGTAATATGGCCTTTTTTATAGGGGGTTTGTAAGATAACGGAGGTTGTAATATGTTTTAAATTAAATTTTTTTATATATTTACATATGTCTTTTAAATTATTACTTGCAATTATTCCATTATATGTTTTAGCTAATGCTATGGTGGTTAATTCTCCTTTTCCATCGTTTTCTCCTTCAAGACTTGTATATAATTCATAGTATGTGTTAAATTCTTTTGAATCTAATTCTAAATCTTTGATTTGAACATAGTTTTTATTAATACAGTTTTGTAATCTTTCTTTAATTGGATTAGGTGTGGATTGGTTAAAGAATTCTTCTTTAACTGTGGTGGAAATTATAATTTGAGAATATAATTTTTCTAATATATTTATTTTATTTACTCCTAAAAATGAGGATAAGCAGTCGGTATCATAAAAAATAGGTTTATCATTCAATTTTATCAGTCCTCGCTGAAAGAGAAAACAAGATCTCCTCTAAAACCATCTAGTAGTAATTCTCTTTTTTTACTTTCGGATAGTTTATTTGAATTATTGTTTTCTTCAATCATACGAATATAATTTCCTAATACTAGGTATTGTTCATTTTTAGTTGTGCAGCAGTATAGTTCATCTGAGTATCCTCTTTTTTTTGCTTCTTGGGTGATTTGAACTGTTTTTAATGAATCATGTTCTTCTTCGTTTATAAAATTATTATTTTTTAATCTGTATAATATGGCTTTGTGACTGATTTGGAAGTATTGTTCTGCCCCGATTACTTTATTTAAATCCCAAACTTGTATGTGATTAGTTTTCCGATATCGTTTTAAAGCTTGATCTGGCATTAATAGGAATGATGCAAAAGTATTTGCTTCTTCCTCTTCTTTTTCGGATCCATTTGAATCTTTGCATATGTATAAGTTATTGAAATTTTTTTGGAAATATAAATGGTATAATTCATGGGCTAAAGTAAATCTTTGTCTTCCTTTAGTCATACTGGAATTTATTGCAATAATTTTACTATTATCTTTTTTTATACACATTCCACTAGTATTTTCAGACATTGGATAGAATAGTATGGTTAAATCTGGGATTTTGGATAAAACTGTGGAGAATAAATTTATTGGACCATAAGAACTTAATTCCCATTCTCTTCTTAATTCCACTGCTAATGAATTTAAGTAGAGATCATTTACATTTTCAGATAATTCTATGTTGTCTGAAACTAAATGATTAGCTTCATTGATGTTTTTATTAGATTTTAAATATGTCATGTTTTTAAATAATTTGTTTATTGATGCAAGTCCTCCTAAATCTTCTATGCTTAAATTTTTGGAGCGAAATGCAACTTTTAAAGGTGTATAATTATCATTTTTACATAGGATATAATCCATATCACAGGCATATAATGCACAAAGTTTATCTAAAATAGATAAAGTTAATTTACGATGCCCTAATTCTATCTGTGATAGGTAGGATTGATCTATACCTAAATATTCAGCTAAAGATTCCTGATTTAAACCTATATCTTTTCTTAACTTTTTTAAACGTTCACATATATTATCCATACTTATCCTGCCCCATTATGTGTTTTTTCTATGAAAAACTATTTTTTATAATAATATGTTTTGTAATAAAAAACATATAAATTTTTCTATAAAATATTACAAAACATTTTTTATATAAAATAAATTCTTTAAAAACATTCCATCATAAAATAAGTACTACACAGCCACATAAACATTTAAAAAAAAAAACTAAAATTATATTAAACCAAAATTTAAAATCAAAAATACACTAAAATTTATATTGAACAAACCATTTTTATTACAATAACATCCCACACATTAAGTTTTAACAACAAACCCCTGATTATTATAAGATTCCAATGATTAATAATTATATTAAAACCTATTTAATTATTAAAAAATCTTAAATCAACATTTAAAAATATAATTTGTAATATTTTACCTTTTTACTTAATTTTAGGGGTTTTCTTTTAAATGTTACATTTTTTTAGAAAGATCACTTTTTTTTAGTGTTCATAATGTTACATATATTTCTAGGAATTTATCATATTATTTATTGAATAATATGTTAATATTAAATAGTTTTTAATATTTTATATTTGTTTGTATAAATGTTACATTGTTACATTTTTCTGAAGAGGGTACCCCCCCTATTATAATAAAATAATATAATTTTAAAAAAAAATTTTCCATATAATGGGGGGGCTCTTATTAAAATTTATGTAACATTTAAAAAAATATTAATATAAGGGCTTCGTTTTAAAATTTAAGGATTTAAAGTTAGCTAAATGTTACTTTTTTTTATGTAACATCATGTAACATTAGTAAAAAATGTAACATTTCCATTATATTTTTAAATATTTAAAAATCTTTTAAACCTTAAAATATAGTATGAAAATCATTAAATTATTAAAAAAATAGTTTTAAAAAAATGAATTTAGATAATATAAGTCTAAAAATATAGAAAACTTTAAAAACTCCTCTTTAATGTAATTGTTTACCTGCATAGTTTTAAAAGTTTTATCTAAAACATTGCCTCTTTTAAGTATTAGGTTCCTGAATCCATAATTTGATGAATTTTAAGATGGGACAATTTTTATATAATGTAATTACATTAAAATTATTATTTAATCAAATCATTAAGATACTGTAGAATATGATTTTTTTGGTATTATATGGTGGACTTCTAAATCTTTTTTTGCTTCCACAATATTGGCATTTACATGAAACTCTTTTTAAGATACGTTTTGAGTTGTTTGCTTTTTGGGATAGTTATAATTATTAAATTATTAGAAAATATATACTTTAGATTAGAGTTATAGTTATAATTTTTTAAGAATTTGAAAAATGTATATTTGTGTTAAGGAAGTTATACTTATAAGTCTTTTTCCTTACAAGACCTTTGAAGGATTTATACTTTATTATATTTAATTAAAAAATTAGTGTATATTGTATTACTATATACAATAAACATAATATTCTTTTACAACTCATGCGTGGAAAAATATTTAAAAAAAAGAATAATGCATAAAAAAAACCCCCCAATAAAAAGTGGAATCCTTTACCATTATTTGTATAATTTAATTCTTATTAGTAAAACTCATTAAAAGTTTACAGTAAAAGGAACTGTCCCATAAATTAAATTTTTATAAATTTATTATTAAAATCATCCACTTCCTTACCAAGATTACTAATATTTTCCTGTAAAACTTGCATATGAAAATCCTTCATAAAACTTGTTTGCTGCTTATTAGCCTTCTCAGGAACACTGAAAATTAAAACTTTCTCCTCTTCATCTAGAATAGTAGATGTGCTTGAATAAATCATATCACTTGGGCGATACTTTAAAATCTCAACATCACCAAGGATTGGTATAGTATAAGTTCTAGTCTTATCCTTTACCTCTTCTAATATTTCACCATACTTAATATGAGGCTTCTCCAATCTAGTATCCACAGTTTTTAAATAATCTTTTAATAATTTAGTGTTTTGTGTTAAAATTTCAACCATAAAAAAATCCATCTCTCTTTTATTTTTATTATTAACTGATTAATAATTTATAAATTTTTTTAATTGTTTATAATTAATATTATTTATTTTATTTTATATTATCCTTTTCAATTAATAATTTAAATATATATTTTTAAAAAATTTTATAAAATTAGTCAAGTTACGAACATTTAGATAATAGTTATAACCAATATAAAATTAATAAGTAGAAGAAATGGAGGTGAAAAAATGAATGAATTAAGTATAAACAAAATAATTAGTACAATGAAAGACATTCCAATAGAAACTATTTCTATAATTTGTAATAATGGTGAAAAATTTAATTGTAACATTGATGACATAGTAATTTATACAGAAGATGGATATATTGAATTAAACCAAGCAGATATGAAAAATAGTATTTATATTGGAATTGATACCATATCCGTACTAAAAAAACAGGATTATAAAATAATCAAAAATTAAAGCACCAATTTAATCTTATTATTTTTTTTAATCCTTTATTATTCCATATTTTTTTTAGTCTTTGAAGTAGTGATGATTTTTAAAATTTAATTTTAAATGCCAACGCCAAGCAGTATTAACAATATTAGTCAAACTACTATTAACAGGCATCCAACCAAGTTTTTCCTTAATCTTAGTACTATCAGCTACAAGAATAGAAGGATCACCCACTCGACGTTCACCAATTTCAACTTCAAATTTGATACCAGTAACCTTCATACACTCCATTATAACTTGCTTCACACTAAAACCAGTACCATGACCCAGGTTAAAAACATCACTACACCCACCATCTTTTAGGTATTCATAAGCAAGTAGGTGTGCTTGTGCTAAATCCTCAACATGCACATAATCCCGGATACATGTTCCATCAGGTGTAGGGTAATCATCACCAAAAATAATACAATCCCGTTTACCAATAGCCGCATCCAGAATAAGGGGAATAAGATGAGTTTCAGGATCATGCTCCTCACCAATCTCCTTATCCACATCATCACCAGCAGCATTAAAATAACGTAGAGAAACATATCGTAAACCATACTCATGTGAACGTTTACTTAATTCCTCCTCTACACGTACTTTAGATTCACCATAGGGGTTAATAGGATTAAGTGGATGAGACTCCTTAATAGGAATACTTAAAGGTGTACCATAAACCGCTGCTGTAGAAGAAAAAATAAACTTATTAACATTAAACTCATGCATCACATTTAACAAGTTAACAGTATTTTCATAATTATTTTTCATATATTTACTTGGATGCTTTACAGAATCTGCAACCTCAGTAAAAGCTGCAAAATGCATAACCGCACTAATATCATAAGTTTCAAAAATTTCCTTTAACTTATCCTTATCCTCCAAGTCACACTCAACAAAATCCCCCCACTTACAAGCAGCCATACTACCAGACACAAGATTATCTAATACTAAAGTAGAATAACCCAGACTACTTAATAATTTGTTAACATGAGACCCAATATAACCAAGCCCACCAGTAATTAAAATCATGATAATTATAATTCCTTAAAAAATTTTTTTATTAATTAATAGATTTATTAAATGTTTTATAAATTATTTCCTATCGAATATATTAAATTTAATAATTGTTACAAAGATTTTTTTTATATCTTCAATTAATTGATAAATTATAAGCCCCAGTGTTGATTTTTTTATTTTAAACTTTAATGCATCAAAAAAATTGAAATTAATATCCTCTATTTTTATATTATTTAACACTTTTAAATCATTTTTATTAAATTTAATTCCTCTTTATTTAATATTAAAGTTTCAACTACCGGATTCTCCATTTTATCCAATAATCTGTAACTATTAAAAGGTGTTTTAAACTCCTTCTGGTGCCTATTTCCCGGAGGTTTATCCCAATAATTATTTCCTTCATAATTTATAAGACTTACTGATGGATGAAAATCATTTTTCCAACAAACATACGGAAAACTTAATTGATCCTGATAACTATATTTAATAATTTCATCCCACCAATCATCCATTACCTGAGAAATTTCTTCAATATGCTGTCTAAAAATAAAACCCATAGCACCTAATCCATAATTTCGTGGAAATCCTTCATCTAAATATTTATTAACTTGTTCCTCCATTATAACCCTAGGATACCTTTTTTGAAATAAAGACACTTCAAATTCATCAAGTATATCATTACGTTCTGAATGAATAACAATTAACATTGAATTCTTAACATACCTTCTTATATATTCCCTCACACTAAACTTAATCCGAAAAGTACCATCAACCCATAAACTATATTTATATTCCGAAAGATACTTATGTGGAAAAACTTTATACTGCTTAGCTTTACGATTATTATCCAAAATAGAATCTTCCATTAAAATTATTCTCCAAACTGAAGACCTTATATTAGGATTATCACAAAAACATATATAATCACAATTTTCATCAATAAAATCAGGATCTTTTAAAGTATCATAATCCCCTGTAAATGCAGTATATACAGCAATCTTACTATTAGAAATATCACTTATTAAATCATCATAATCTTTACAACAATCACAATTAAATAAATCACAATTCTTAAATTTTTCAAATCTTCTATCTCTTAAAATCTCATTATAATTTTTTAAAATAAAAATCAAACCTTAAAAAAGGTTAAATAAAAATTATCTAGTATAATAATCTTTTATACCTGTTGTATCATCTAAATGAAAAGTTAAAACCTCACATATCAATAACCACCCAGAATAACCCAGACCACTTAACTACTTATTTAACATGATACCCCCATATAACCAAGCCCACCAGTAAATAAAAATTCATAAAACCTAAAAAAATTTTAATATAATAATAAGTAATTAATTATTTTATAAATTATTCACTATTGAATAAAAATAAAATATTGTTTTTTTTAAATGTAATTTTTATAGTATTCTATTGTTTTATCTAAACCTTCACTTAATAAGATTTCAGGTTCCCAATTTAATTCTTTTTTAGCTAGACTTATATCTGGTCTGCGACGTGTAGGATCATCACTAGGTAAGGAGTGATATTCAATTTCAGATTGGGTATTTATTTTGTTTAAAATTTTTTCTGCTAATTCTAGTATTGTGAATTCTCCAGGATTTCCAATATTTACAGGACCTGTAAAATCATCTGGGGATTTCATCATTTTTATTAATCCTTTTACAGTATCATCTACAAAACAGAAACTGCGTGTTTGACTTCCATCACCATAAACTGCTAAGTTTTCACCTTTTAATGCTTGAAGTATGAAATTAGAAACAACTCTTCCATCTAATGGATCCATATTCGGACCATAGGTATTGAATAATCTTGTAACTTTTACTTTAACATTATATTGACGGTTATAATCAAAGCATAATGTTTCAGAGCATCTTTTTCCTTCATCATAGCAGGCTCTTATACCATCAGGGTTAACATTACCTCGGTAGGTTTCTTTTTGCGGATGTTCTAATGGTTCACCATAAACTTCACTAGTACTAGTTTGTAAAATCTTAGCATCTTTAACCTTAGCTAGGTCTAACATGTTTATCATGCCAATAACATTTGTTTTTAGTGTATCTACTGGGTCTTTTTGGTAGTGTGGAGGACTAGCAGGTGATGCTAAATTATAAATTTCATCAATTGTTTCATTGATTTTTAAGGGGTTTTGAATATCATGTTTGATAATGGTGAAGTTTTCACCTTTTAAACTTGTAAGGTTTTCCATTCTACCTGTAAAAAAGTTATCTACACAAATAACCTTATTACCTTCACTTAATAAGGTTTTACAAAGGTTACTTCCTACAAATCCTGCCCCACCTGTTACTATTACTGTTTTCATTTTTAATCTTTAACTCCTATTTGATAATAAGTAAATCCTTTATCTTTCAAACTATCTTTATTATATTGGTTACGTCCATCAAATATTATTGGATTCTTCATTAAATCTTTAATTTCATCAAAGTCAGGGTTACGGAATTCTTTCCATTCTGTAATAAGAATCATAGCATCAACATCAGTTAATGCTTCATATTTATGATTAACATATAGGACGTTCTTGTTATCTTTTAAGTAAATGTTTTTAGCTTCACTTATTGCCTTAAAATCATAAGCTTTAACTTTTGCTCCACGCTTTGTTAACTCATTAATAACAGTAATACTTGTCGCTTCACGCATATCATCAGTATCTGGTTTAAAAGCTAAACCCCAAACACCAAAACTTAAACCAGTTAAATCTTCACCAAACTGTTTACAAACCTTATCTACTAATATGTGTTTTTGTTCATGGTTTACTTCTTCTACTGCATTTAAAATTTTAGGGTAATAATTAAAATTAGAACTAGTTTTAATTAAAGCTTGAATATCCTTTGGGAAACAACTTCCACCATAACCGCAACCGGGATAAATGAAATTATAACCAATACGATGATCACTACCAATACCACGACGAACATTATTGACATCAGCACCAGTACACTCACAAATATTAGCCATCTCATTCATAAAACTAATCTTAGTCGCCAACATACTATTAGCCACATATTTGGTCATTTCAGCACTTAAAACATCCATCATTATAAAGTTTTCAGTGTTCCGGATAAATGGTGTGTATAATTCTTTCATAATTTTTAAAGCTTTATCATTTTCTGTGCCTATTATCACACGGTCTGGTCGCATACAATCATTTACTGCAGAACCTTCCTTTAAAAATTCAGGATTAGAAACAATGTTAAATTTAAAATCAACACCACGCTTATTTAATTCTTTTTGAACTATTTCTTTTACCTTAAAACCAGTTCCCACAGGTACTGTTGATTTAGTAACAATAGTACAATCCTTATCCATTAACTCACCAATTTGCCCTGCAACAGTGAAAACACTACTTAAATCAGCACTACCATCATTACTCATAGGAGTACCAACAGCAATAAAGTAAATATTAGTATTTTTTAGTGCTTCAGTTAAATTTGTAGTGAAAATAATATCCCCATTTTCCTGATTTCTAAGAACCATTTCCTGTAATTGAGGTTCATAAATAGGCATTACACCCTTTTTAAGTTTTTTAAGTTTATCTTCACTACGATTCACACAATAGACTTTATTTCCCATTTCAGAAAAACAAGTCCCAGTAACAAGTCCCACATATCCCACACCAATAACTGTAATATTCATATAATTTCAACACCCTTTCTATTTTTTTATTCCTATTTGATAATAATTAAAACCTTCATCTCTTAAATTTTCCTGATTATACTGATTTCGACCATCAAAAATTATTGGATTCTTCATTAACTTCTTCATTTCAATAAAATCAGGATTACGAAACTCTTTCCACTCAGTAATAAGAATCATAGCATCAACATCAATTAAAGCATCATACTTACGCTCAACATACCATACATTATGATTATCTTTTAAATAAAACTCCTTAGCCTCACTTATCGCCTTAGGATCATATGCTTTAACTTTCGCTCCCCGCTTTGTTAACTCATTAATAACCGTGATACTTGTCGCTTCACGCATATCATCAGTATCAGGTTTAAAAGCTAAACCCCAAACACCAAAACATAAACCAGATAAATCATCACCAAAATGTTTACAAACCTTATTAACTAAAACCATTTTCTGATTCTTATTAACCCTTTCTACAGAATTTAAAATATAAGCATCATAACCATTCTCTTCACTAGTTTTAATTAAAGCCTGCACATCCTTAGGAAAACAACTACCCCCATAACCACAACCTGGATAAATGAAATTATAACCAATACGATGATCACTACCAATACCACGACGAACATTATTCACATCAGCACCAGTACACTCACAAATATTAGCCATCTCATTCATAAAACTAATCTTAGTCGCCAACATACTATTAGCAGCATACTTAGTCATCTCAGCACTCTTCAAATCCATAGTAATAAAATTATCCGTGTTTAAAACAAAATGATGATACAAATCCTCCATAACCTTAAAACTTTTACTATCATCAGCACCAATAATAACCCGATCAGGACGCATACAATCACTAACAGCAGAACCCTCCTTTAAAAATTCAGGATTAGAAACAAGGCCAAAACAATAATCCACACCCCTCTTATCCAATTCAGATTGAATAATACTTTTAACCTTATCCCCAGTACCTACAGGAACAGTAGATTTAACAACAACAGTACAATCCTTATCCATAAACTCCCCAATCTCACGAGCAACCTCAAAAACAAAATCAAGATTAGCCCCACCATCACCACTCATAGGAGTACCAACAGCAATAAAATAAACATCAGAACAAGAAACAGCCTCTCTTAAATTTAAAGTGAAAAAAAGATTACCCTTCTCCTGATTATTAACAACCAAATCCTTTAATTGAGGCTCATAAATAGGAATAATACCCTTCTTCAAATTATTAATCTTATCCTCAATCACATCAACACAATAAACATTATTCCCCATCTCAGAAAAACAAGCACCAGTAACAAGTCCAACATAACCAGTACCAATAACAGTTAAATTCATAAAAAAACACTCCAATTATTATTTTTTAATTAAAAGTTAAAGTAAAAATATTTGAAATTTTGAATCTTTAAAAAAAAAAAATTAGTTAAATATAAACCATTAAAAAATTTTGTTTTAAATGATTTTATATTAAAAAAAAAATTTTAAAATTTTTATTATTATCTTGTATAATAATCTTTTATACGTGTTGTATCATCTAAATGAGGAGTTGAAACTTCATGTAAAACCGTGTTTTCAGTTGCAACAATAGTATGAACAGTACCCGGTTTTATACGAATAGTATCATTTTTATTAAAATACTCTTTATGATCTTCAAATTCAATATAACCTGCACCAGAAATAATATACATTGTTTCATCTTTCTTCTTATGATAATGGAAACTAGTCTGATAACCTTCCTTAAGATACAATTCCTTAGTCAAATATTTATCAGTATAAATTAAAACCTTTTCATAACCCCAAGGCTTATCAGTACGAGACTCATACTCCTTTTTAACAGTTTCTAATTCCTTAGAAGTATCAATAGCCATCCAAAATAATCCATCCTCTTTATAATATCCAAGATTATTTTCCTTAGCAACTACAGGGAATAAAGTCTTTTCAATATCACCAGTTTTAAACTCACCAAAATCAAGAAAACCTTTAGTAAAATACATTCCACCATTAATATAATCATCCAATAAAGGTTTCTCTTTAAATGAAACTAATTTATCCCCATTAATTTCAACAATACCATAAGGAGATCTCATCTGAGTAATAAACATAGTAATAGGATAACTAGATTTTTCACCTTCCTCAATCATCTTCCGAATATTCAAATCAGAAACAATATCACCATTACGAATAACACATTGCTTTTCCTCATCTAATGCTTCCATACCTAAACGAATAGCATTAAGAGTACCTAAAGGTTCATCCTCAACAACATAATGAATCTTAACACCTAAATACTCATCACCAAAACGTTCCTCAATCTTCTCATGCAAAAATCCACAAAGTAAATAAACTTCATTCACACCAGCATTACGAAAATCAAAAATCTGCTTATCAAGTATAGTATAATCATCCTTAATTTCTACTAAAGGCTTAGGAATCTTCTCAGTAACAGGTCTTAACCTCTTCCCAAAACCTCCACAAAGTATCATTCCAACAGTTTCCATAATAAAAAAGCTCCTTAATAATAAATTTTAAAAATATTAATATATATATTTTAATTATTCTTTATATAAAATTAACTAAGTAATTAAAAGATTTTTTTATCGAAAAAATGAAAAAACATAAATTAGTTTAAAATTTTATACAACTTAGAGACAAAAATTACAAAATTAATACTTAAACCTGCAAGTTTAATAAAAATATTAACAAAAAAATTTAAAACCCAAGATACATTATTAATTAATCTATTAGTCAATTTATACATTTTATAATAAGGTTTTAACTTTCTTAACAAATGTATTTGATCATTATAAGGTAAACTATTCCCTAAAAAATATTGAGTACTAGTTATTAAATGTTCTGAAATAAGTTTTTCAAAATTCAAATTAATATTACTATTTTCAGACAATAAATTTTCCAAATCTTCAAAACACAAAACAGTATCATTTATACTGTTTTTTAAACGCTTATTACTTGGAAATTTAATATTATCAATAGTATAATTATATCCCGCATAATCATTTAAAAAAATAAACCCATTTTGGGATTTAATAAAGCAATTGATACTAAAAAAGAAATCCTCATCCCATCTATTATCATAAAATTTAATATCATTCTTTAAAATAAAATCTCTTTTGAAAATTTTATTCCAAATAGGGAGATTAGATAATGTGTAAACTAAATCTGGAAAATCATTAATAGTTTTAATTTTCATTACTTGTTCATAATCTTTTAAAAACGAATTATTTAAACCAATAAAATTGTTTTCATTTATTAATTTATATCTTGAAGAAACAAAATCAATTTCAGGATTTTTCAAAACAATATTATACATAGTACTACAATAATCTTTTGAATATGAATCATCACTATCACAAAACATTATATAATCCGCATCTGAATTGTTTATTCCAATATTACGTAATTTTCCAGGAGTCCCATTATTTTTATCTAAAAATATGCCTTTAATATTATCATATTTATCCATATAACTTTGAATAATAAATTTAGAATTATCAGTACTCTTATCATCAATTAATATAAGTTCTAAAAATTTAAAACTTATATCTTGATTAATTATAGATTCAATAGTATTAGCTAAATAATCTTCAGCATTAAAAATTGGAATAATTACACTTATTTTTGGTTTCATAAAAACTCACATATTTACTAAAAAAAATATAAAACATGATAATTTATTCTATTAATTATATTATTTAAATAGTATAATATAAGTAATGTTTTTTAACTTTAAAAGCAATATTAAATATTAAATTAAAAATTTATAACAGTGAAAAAATGAAAAAAGCAATAATTACAGGAGTGACCGGACAAGACGGTTCTTATTTAGCTGAATTTTTATTAAATAAAAATTATGAAGTACATGGAATAGTTAGACGTAGTTCTTCATTTAATAGAAGTAGAATTGAACATTTATATATAAATGATATTATTGAAGATATGCATAAAAATAACAATTTCTACTTACATTATGGAGATATAACTGATTCTTCAAACATTATATCAATAATTAATAAAGTACAACCTGATGAAATTTATAATTTAGCTGCACAATCTCATGTTAAAATCTCTTTTGACCTACCTGAATATACTGCTGAAGTTGATGCTCTTGGTACTTTAAGAATTTTAAATGCAGTGAAATTATTAAAATTAGAAAATAAAACTAAAATTTATCAAGCATCCACTTCTGAACTCTTTGGAAAAGTACAAGAAGTACCTCAAAAAGAAACAACACCATTTTATCCTAGAAGTCCTTATGGAGTTGCTAAGTTATATGGTTATTGGATTACAAAAAACTTTAGAGAAGCTTATGATATTTTTGTTTCAAATGGAATTTTATTTAATCATGAATCTCCAAGAAGAGGGGAAAATTTTGTAACAAGAAAAATTACTCTTGCAGCTTCTAGAATCAAATTAGGTAAACAGAAAAAATTATATTTAGGAAATTTAGATGCTAAACGAGATTGGGGATATGCAAAAGATTATGTTGAATGTATGTGGTTAATATTACAAGAAGAACTTCCTGATGATTTTGTAATAGCAACTGGTGAAATGCATAGTGTTAAAGAGTTTTGTGCATTAGCTTTTAAAGAAGTTGGAATTAATCTTAAATGGATTGGAGAAGGGATAAATGAAAAAGGAATTGATTCTGAAACTAATGAAACAATAATTGAAGTAGATCCTGAATACTTTAGACCTACAGAAGTAGAACAATTATGTGGAGATCCTTTAAAAGCGAAAAAAACTTTAGGTTGGAATCCTCGAAAAACTTCCTTTGAATCATTAGTTAAAAAAATGGTTAAATCAGATATGGCTCTTGTAAAAAAAGAGAATAAAAATTAAAATTAAGGGATAATTTATGGAAAAAAGTGACAAAATTTATGTTGCAGGTCATAATGGTTTACTTGGATCTGCTATTATAAGATTGTTAAAGGAAAAAGGTTATACAAATTTAATAACTAAATCTTCAAAAGAATTAGATTTATGTAATCAAAAAGAAACTTTTGAATTTATTAAAAATGAAAATCCTGATTTTATTATTTTAACTGCTGCTAAAGTAGGTAGTATAAAAGAGAATAAAGAGAATCCTGCAGAATTTTTAACTGAAAATATTGAGATAGAAATGAATGTTATTAACTCTGCATTTAAAAATGGTGTAAAAAATTTAATATTCATTAGTAGTTCAGTTGTTTATCCTGAAAATGCTCCACAACCATTGAAAGAGAAATATTTGTTAAATGGACCATTAGAGTTTGAAAATGAAGCTTATGGTTTAGCAAAAATTATTGGGATAAAAGCTTGTGAATATTACAATAAAGAGTATGGTTATAATTATATTAGTGTTCTCCCCACAAATTTATATGGTATAAATGATAATTTTGATTCCGAACATTCTCATGTAATACCTGGAATAATTAAACGTATGCATGATGCTAAAATTGAAAATAAACCTTACATTGAAGTGTGGGGAACTGGAAATATTTATAGAGAATTTTTATTCATAGATGATGCTGCTGATGCTATTCTATTTATTTTAGAAAACAGCAAGGATATGGATAATTTCATAAATATTGGTAGTGATGAAGAAATTTTAATTAAAGATTTAGTTTTCATGTTAAAAGAAATTATTGGATATGAGGGTGAAATCTTATTTGATAAGACTAAGTCCGATGGTGTATATCGACGAAAATTAAATAATGATAAACTTAATTTAATGGGATGGAATCCAAAAACACCATTAAAAGAAGGTTTGAAAATAACTTTTCAATGGTATTTAAAAAATAAAAAAGTCTTTGAGAACTAATTAATAATCCAAAAAATTTTTTATTTATATTTTATTTTACTGTTTCTTCTAATAAATTGTAAAATCTTTTACTATAACCTTTCCAAGAGAAATTATTATCTATTTCATTAGAAATTTTTTCCACTTTTTTTTGATAAAATTCAGGATTATTTAATACTGAAAAAATTTTTTCAGACAAATCTCTAATATCTCCAGTTTTAAATATAAAATCATTATTACTTACAAATTCATTAATACCTGTTTGATTTGATGTTAAAGTTGGAATATTACCTAAAAATGTTTCTAAAGGGAAAATTCCCCAAGGTTGTTTCTCAGATGCCATAATAGCTAAATCACTTATATCAAATAAATCATAAAGTTCATCATTTGATAAAATTCCATGAAAAATAACATCTATTTTTTGTTTATTTGCAAAATCTTTTATACTATTATAATAAGTTGCATCTTTAATATCTCCAACAAAATGAATTTTAACATTACTTAAATTTAAAGTATCAACTGCTTTAATTATATCAAATAATCTTCTTTGAGGAACAACAGGACCTACTGTAATAATATTTATAAAACCATTATTTTTATGATTTATAGGTCTAAATAATGTTGCACCAGAACCAATAGACTTAATATGAGAATTAGGGAAAAGATTTCCAACTATTTTTTCCATCCTATTATCTAATACACAGATTAAATCAGCATCAGTTAATTTATTATCTACTTTCCGATAAGGGGATAGTAAATATTTAGTTAAACCTTGATCCCCCTGAGAAAGGAAAGGAGGTTCATTACAAGTCCAAACTGTTTTAATATCAGTAAAATGAGAAACCCAATTTGATGGAGTATTATGTAAATTTAATACATCATGATTTTTTATAAGCTTTGATAATTCTTTTATCATTTTATACCAACGAGGAACATTTAACCCAGAAACTAACATATTACTTGAATTAATATGCCACGGTTTGTTTAATGAGACTACATTAACATTTTTTAATAAATTATCAAAGATATAATCCTCCTTCTTCTCAAATGTATAAATAGTAACATCATTCCCCATTTTATCCAAATAATAACTTAATTCACAGAGTTGTTTTTCAGCACCTCTAGTGTATATCAAATTTGTGTGCACTAAACCAATATCCATTTTTTTAACAATCCTAAAACCTATTTTTAAATACTTTCATAAACATTTATAATTTTATCTGTAATTTTATCAATTGAATGTTGTTTATAAAAATTTATATTATCTTTTTTATTAAAATCAAAACTTTCAGACTTCAAAATATTTGTTAATTCATCCTTTTCACAAATTATAGTACGATTTTTAATATCTGAAGGAATAATACTATCTTTCAATGTAATAACCGGCTTACCACAGGCCATAGCCTCAACTATAGGCATACCATAACCTTCAACTTTAGTTGGAAAAACAAAAACATCCAAAATATTATAAAAATCATTCATCTTATCATCAGGAACAAAACCAACAAATTTTATCCTTTTATCATTAGCTGCTAATTTTATTAAATTATCCTTTTCCACACCATTTCCACCAATTAATAATTGAGAATTTGGAATATCTGCTTTTAAAAAGGATTCAATTAAAATATTAACCCTTTTTCGTGTCATTAAATTAGAAATAGTCCCTACAGTAAAAACATTACTTTCATTATCCTTTGGATAAAAATTATCATTAATTGGAGGAGGAATAACTTCAATAGAACTCTCATTAACATTATAACTTTCAATTAATTTAGATTTAATATCCTGATTATTTGCAATAACTCTTTCACATTGACTTGCTTGTTTAATTGAATCATTAAAATAATTAGCAAACAAATTAGACATAAAACCTGCTTTTTCCATTAAAGGAATAAAATCTAATACAGAAGCAACACCTTTTCGCTTGTTAATATATTTAGATTCCAAAGGAGTTAATGCATGATAAATATCCTGATTTTGATATTCCTCTTTATTTAACAAACGTTTTAAATCTAAAGATGTGAAAAATAAATAAGATAATTGATTATAAGAAGAAATAAAACTTTCATCTTGAGACAAAATATTAAGATTTAATTGTTTTCGTTTCTTTAATCCTTCATAAATTAATTTTGAATGGCTTCCTGCTCCACCATTCTTAGTATTAAAATAACGAGAAATTAGTGTAATATCCATAAGAAAACCTTTTATTCTACTGTTACACATTTTGCTAAATTTTTTGGTTTATCAGGATCTAAACCTCGTTCAATTGCAATATAATAAGATAATAATTGTAAAGGTATTATATAAACTAATGGAGCTATTATATCATCAACCTCATTATTTATTAAGAATAAATCATTTGCTTTTGATATTAATTTTTCATCTTCAAAAGATCCTACAGCTATTACATCTGCTCCACGAGATTTAACTTCTTCTAAATTACTCATAGTTTTTCTATGATTTTCACCAGGGGGTAAAACCACTACTACAGGTACTCCTTGATCTATTAAAGCTAATGGTCCATGTTTAAGTTCTCCTGCTGCATATCCTTCACCATGGATATATGTGATTTCTTTTAATTTTAATGCTCCCTCTAAAGCTGTTGGATAAGCATAACCTCTACCTATAAAGAAGAAGTCTTGTGCATATTTATATTTTGATGCCATTTTTTCAATAATTTCACTATCGTTTAAAATGTCATCTAAATATTCTGGTACTTTCTGTAGTCTTTCAAGTAAATTAGTGTCATGTGCTAAAAGAGCTGCAAATAAGTAAATACTTGTTAATTGACTTACATATGTTTTTGTTGCTGCAACCCCAATTTCTGGGCCTGCTTGAGTATGTATAACATATTTTGCACGGCGTGTTGCTGAACTTCCAGCAACATTTACGATTGCTAATGTTTTTGATGTTTCATTTGCAATATTTAATGCTTTAAGAGTATCTGCTGTTTCACCAGATTGAGAAATGAAAATTACTAAAGTTTTATCATTTAAAGTATTCTCTGAATATTTAAATTCTGATGCAAGTAGTACATCTGTTGGTATTCCTGCAAGTGATTCTAATAAATATTTACCTGTTAAACTTGCATGGTAAGATGTTCCACATGCTACAAAAACAATACGATTAATATCTGTTAAATCATCTGTAATTTTTTTAATATTATCTTTTTCAGTTAATGTGTTTTTTATAGCTGTTCCTTCTTCATTGATTTCTTTAATCATGAAGTAATCATAACCTTCTTTTTCAGCCATTTCAGGTGTCCAATCAATAGTTTCCACGACTTTTTCTATTACTTGATCATGTTCATCTTTAATTGTTACTCCTTCAGTTGTGAGTGTGATTAATTCTCCTTGGTCTGGGAAAATGATATTATTTGCATATTTAAGTATTGCTGGTGAATCTGATGCTACAAAATAAGCATCTTCACCCATACCAACAATTAAAGGACTGTCTTTTCTTGTTGCTACAACTTTATTTGGTTCATTTTTACTTATAGCTGCAATTGCATAAGCTCCATGAATTATATTTATTACTTCTCTCATTGCAGATTCAAGATTTAAACCTTTTTTCATGTATTTTTCAAGTAAATGTGGAATTACTTCTGTATCAGTGTCTGATTTAAATACATGGCCCTCTTTTTCTAAATCTTCTTTAATATCTAAATAGTTTTCTATAATTCCATTATGAACTACTGCTACTGTTTGATTTTCATCGGTATGTGGATGTGAGTTAATTTGATTAGGATCTCCATGTGTTGCCCAACGTACATGTGCAATACCACAATCCCCTTCCATATCTGCAAGATTTAATTTCTTATCAACATCTATGATTTTTCCTGCATCTTTTTTAATGTTAATTTCATTGTTTTCTGTAGCTATTCCTACTGAATCATATCCTCTATACTCTAATTTACTTATACAATCAAGAAGTATAGGTGCTGCTTTTTTGTTTTTAAGTACACATCCAACAATTCCACACATTTTATCAATTATTCCCTTAATTTTTTTTAATTAATATGTTTTTTATATTTAAAAGAAAATTTTTATTAATTCTAAAATATATTTTCCCCTATTTTTATAATAGTGATTAAAATAATTAATTATATAAATCTTTAATATATAATTATATCTTAAGTTTTATACTTATTATATATTATATCAGAAAGTTAGTATATAATTCTTATTATTATGAAACCTTTTAAAATGATTAATAAAGGTTTAATTTTGATAAAAAAAATTATTTAAATAAAAAAAATGTGTTGTTGATTATATTATGGTAGATTCTAAAAATTTATTATATGAAGGTAAAGCTAAAAGTGTTTATGGAACTGAAAATCTTGATGAAGTTATTATGGAATTTCGTGATGATATGACTGCAGGTGATGGAGCACGTCATGAAACTATGGGTAAAAAAGGATATTATAATAGTATTATTACTAGTAAGATTTTTGAAATTTTAGAAGAAAATGAGATTAAAACTCAGTTTTTAGAATTGATTAAACCTGGAACTTTAAAGACTTTAAAATTAGATATGATTCCGATTGAGGTGATTGTTCGTAATCGTGCTACTGGTAGTCTTGTTAGAACTTATCCTTTTGAAGATGGAACTATTTTAAATCCACCTATTGTTCAAATGGATTATAAAGATGATGATTTCCATGACCCTATGTTAAATGAAACTATTGCAGAAGCCCTAAATCTTGCAACACCTGAAGAATTAGAAACCTTAAAAAGTTTAGCATTAAAAATCAATCAGATATTAAGTAAAATGTTTAAAGCTATTGGTATTATTCTAGTTGATTTTAAAGTTGAATTTGGAAAAGATTCACAAGGCGATATTATTCTTGGTGATGAAATTAGTCCAGATAGTTGTAGATTATGGGATAGTAAAACCCTTGATATGTTAGATAAAGAATTATTCCGTCAAGGACAAGATGATAAAGTTATGAATGCTTATGAAGAAATTTATAACCGTTTATTAACTGATTATGATAAAAAGAAATGGAACTTATAAATTAAAAAAAATGGGTTGATTATTTTATGATATTTGATGTAGAAGTTAAAATAACATTAAAAGATGGTATGTTAAATCCTGAAGCAAGCACTATTGAAAGATCTCTTGCTTTACTTGGTTATACAGTTAATAATACTAAAACTAGTGATACTATTAAGTTTAGTATGGATGAAGAAAATCGTGAAAAAGTTAGAAGTGAAGTTGAAGATATGTGTGAAAGATTACTTTGTAATCCTGTAATTCATAATTATAAAATCACTGTTATTCCACAAGAAACAAGTTGTGGATGTAGTAAATAATTTGAGGATTAATATTATGAGTGTTGGTGTAATAAGATTTCCAGGATCTAATTGTGACCGTGATGTTTATCATGCAATAGAATTAGCTGGTGGAAATCCTGAATATATTTGGTGGAATAAAGAAAATATTAGTGATTTGGATGCTGTTGTAATTCCTGGAGGATTTTCTTATGGAGATTACCTACGTGCAGGTGCTATAGCTTCTAACACCCCAGTTGCTGAAGGCATTAAAGCACTAGTTAAAGAAGAAAAACCGGTACTTGGAATTTGTAATGGTGCACAAATATTAGGTGAATTAAAATTAGTTCCTGGAATCTTTATTACTAATGAAGTTCCTCGTTTTAATTGTGAATGGATAGATTTAAAAGTTGGAACAAATCGCACACCTTTTACAAGTAGTTTTAAAAAAGGACAAACTGTTAAAATACCTATTGCTCATGCCGAGGGTAGATTTTATAGTGAAAATATTGATTTATTACATGATAATGATCAAATAGTCCTACAATTTAAGGATAAAAATCCTAACGGTAGTATTGAAAGTATTACTAGTGTTTGTGATGAATCCGGATTAGTTTGTGCTATGATGCCACATCCAGAACGTGCCTCAAAAGAAATTTTAGGATCCACTGATGGTTTAGAATTCTTTAAAGGAATGCTTAAAAAAATATAAAAAAATGAGAGTATATAATTATGGTAGTTACTTTAATAGGCGCAGGTCCCGGAGACCCTGACCTTATAACTTTAAAAGCAGTGAAAGCTTTAAAAAAAGCTGATGTTATAATTTATGATCGTTTAGCTAATGAACAAATATTAGAACATGCCCCAGAAAATGTTAAGTTAATTTATGTAGGTAAAAAAGCCGGAGAACACTATAAAAAACAAACGGAAATTAACCAGATTATTGTTGATAATGCTAAAAAGTATGATAATGTTATTCGTTTAAAAGGTGGAGATCCTTTTGTCTTTGGTCGTGGTGGAGAAGAAATATTAGAATTAATTAATAATAATATTGATTTTAATGTTATACCTGGAGTTACTTCAGCTATTGGTGCACCTACTAGTTTAAATTTACCTGTTACTCATCGTGCTGTTGCAACAAGTTTTACAGTTGTAACTGGTCATGAAGATCCAACAAAAAAGGATAAACAAGTTCATTGGGATTATACTGCAGATACTTTAATTATTTTAATGGGTATTGGCAATATTAAATCTAATACTGATGAGATTATGAAGTATCGTGACCCTGAAACTCCTGCTTGTGTTATTGAAAGTGGAACATTACCTGAAGAAACTATTATTTTTGGAACTTTAAATGATATTGCAGAAAAAGAGATTCATACACCTGCAATACTTGTTATTGGTGATGTTATTAATGTTTATAAAAAAATTTATGAATTTAAAAATCAAAAATTAAGTGAATAAAAATTTATTTTTTATTCTTTTTCTGATTTCATTGCTTTTTTTAGGCGAAAACTTATGTATTGTGTTCCTCCTCTCATTACTCTTTTAAATTCTGTCCAATCAAGATTTGCTAAGAATGTTTTTCCTATATATGCAAATGAGAAATAGTATTTACTCATTAAATTGTCTCTTATTTTTTCTATTTCTTGATGATTTGCATAAGGGTAATCTACTAAGCAGTTTAAGTATCCATCTTCGTTTAACCATTTGCTGTAATCTTCTGTGATTAAGTATCCATTTTCTTTTGCCCATTTGTAAAATCCTGTTCCAGGAAATGGTACTGCTTGTTGAAAAAAACACATATCAGGGTATAATTTTTTTGCAAACTCATATGTTTCATTAATAGTTTCTAAGTTATCTCCTGTTAATCCTATCATAAAACATCCAAATACTTTTAAATCTAGTTTTCTTGCATTGTTTGCAAAGTCTTGTGATTGTTTTAGTGTTATTCCTTTATGTGTTTCATCTAGTACTTTTTGGTTTCCTGATTCATATCCACATACAAGTAGTCTGCATCCTGCTTCTTTCATTTTTTTCATTGTTTCATAGGTTAAGTCTACTCTTGTGTTACATGACCATACTGGTTGGATGTTTCTTTTTAAGATTTCATCACAAAAGTTTTGTACTCTTTCTTGATTTACCGTGAATGTGTCATCTTCTATAAATATTTCTTTGATTTCTGGCATTTCTTTTAAGATGTATTCAAATTCATCTGCTAAGTCTTTTATGCTTCGTGTTCTGTAGTTTCGTCCCCCCATTGTTGATGGATATGAGCAAAAGTTACAATGATTTGGGCATCCTCTTGATGATACTATTTGTATCAATGGTTTTTGTGCAAACGCATATGCATAATCGTTTACATCTAAAAATTGTTGGTACACTTTACTCACATAAGGAAGTTCATCAAGGTTTTCTAACTGTGAACGATTTGGTGTGTGTTTAATTTCACCATTTTCATGATATGATACTCCTAAAACTTTTGATATATCTTCATTTTGTACTATTTCAGGTACAGTGTAATCATATTCTTGTCTTACAACATAATCTATACTTTCACATTCTTTTAATACTTGTTCTGGTAGTATTGTTGCATGTGTTCCTCCAACTATAATTTTTACATTTGGATTTTCTTTTTTGATTTTATTTATTGTTTGATAATCATATTCACATGTTGCAGTGGTGATTTCTGTCATGATATAATCAGGATTATAATTTTGGACTTTTTGTATTGTGTCTTCTTGAGTATATTTTCGTGTTATACAATCTATTAATTTACAATTTAATCCTTCTTTTTGACAAACCCCCACACAGTATGCTAACCAGTAAGGATAGTATAATGTTCCTGATTTTGTTTTTTCAGGCCATCTGCTTGCTCTACTTATATCAAATTTATATGGTAAATTTAAAAATAAAATTTTGTTCATGGTAAATAAATTCCTTAATATTATTTAATTAAAATTTTAATTATAAAAAACATTAACTTATTATAATAATATTAATATATCTATTAAAGTATTATAAAGTTTTTTAAGGAAATTAATTGTATGAGTGAAGTGAAGAATCTTTTTAAAAATTCTAGTTGGATGATGATATCTCAGGTTATTACTAGTATTTGTGCTTTTGTTTGGACCATATTAATTGCTAGATACCTTGGAGCTAGTGATTTTGGTATAATGTCTTTTGCAATATCATTTTCAGCAATAATAAATATCTTTTTAGATTTAGGAATTAGTACTTATGCTACTCGAGATATTTCAAGAAACAATGAATTAGCTAGTGATTATTTAGGAAAATTAATTCCTCTTAAAATTTTATTAACCATTATTGTATTATTTATAAGTTTAATAATTTTAACTTTAATGAATAAAAGTTATTTAACTACAACAATTACTCTGATTTTTGTACTTGAAGTTGCTTTCATGTCACTTAGTGGACTACTTCAAGGAGTATTTCAAGCTTTTGGAAAAACTAAGTATCAAGCCTTAGGAAATATAATATATAGTTTAATACTTTTGATTTTTGTTTTCATAACTATTTATTTTAAATTAGGTTTAATATTTATTGCATGTTCTTATGTTTTGAGTTTTTTAATATTATTTATTTATTCTTATAAAAATACTTTAAAGCATATTACTATCCCTAAATTTGAAATAGATTATAATTTTTGTAAAAAAGCTGTTAAATTATCTATTCCTTTTGCTTTGACTGGATTTTTTTATACTATATATTTTTCTATTGATACTGTTATGTTATCTTATTTAAGTGGAGATTATGCAACTGGTATTTATAATGCTTCTTATAAAATTATTACTGTTTTAACTACATTTTTCCCCGTGTATCAAGCTGTAGTTTTTCCTTTAATGAGTAAATTGTTTGAAGGATCTAATGATTTACTTAAATTAAGTTATGTTAAGTCCGTGAAATATTTGTTACTTATTATTATGCCTATTACTTTAGGAATTAGTTTGTATGCTACTCCTTTAGTTACTTTGATTTATGGTAATGATTATTTAATGTCTGGTCCTGTTATGCAGGTGCTTGTGTGGACTGTTTGTTTCTTGTTTGTTAATGGTGCTGCTAGTACTTTATTGAATGCTTCTAATAAGGAAGTTTCTGTTACTAAGATTTATTGTGTTGCTGCACTTTTTAATGTTTGTTTAAATTTAGTATTAATTCCAAGTTATTCTTATCATGGTGCTGCTTTGGCTACTGTTTTAAGTGAGGTTCTTATTTGTTTGTTAATGGTTTATGTTGTTAGAAGTACTCCTTTTTGTCCGGATAAAAGTATTTTTAAGGATATTTTTAAAATCGTTTTAGCTAGTGTTGTGATGTTTGTTGTTTTAGATTTTACTGGTTTGAATATGTGGTTTGGAATTATTGTGGGAATTATTATTTATAGTGTTTGTATTTTAGGTTTTA
>NZ_DAZC01000018.1:0-4124 GCF_002508845.1 Methanobrevibacter sp. UBA417 | reverse complement strand
ATTGAGGTTGTCGCCCCGCACCCTCGTGACTTCAGTCATGAGTTAGGGACGACATATGTCGAATAAAAATAATGTATAAAGCCTTATAGATAGTTGTTTATAATAATAACATATGTTACACTATATATGAGGTGGTAACATATGTCAGAAGTGCATACAGGTAGAGGTTATGTTTATTCAATACAATATCATATAGTATGGTGTGTAAAATATAGACACAAAATAATACAAGGAGATATAGAAAATAGACTAAAAGAAATAATATATAAGATAGCCGAAGATAATAATTTCAAAATAGAAGAAATGGAAACAATGCCAGACCACATACACTTATTAATAGAATGCAGTCCGCAACACTATATTCCAGATATTATGAAGGCATTAAAAGGAGTAAGTGCGAGACTATTAATGAAAGAATATGGAGTGTTTCTAAAAAAGAAACTATGGGGAGGACATTTGTGGAATCCTTCATATTTTGTGGCTACAGTAAGTGAAAATACAGAAGAACAAATAAGAAATTATATAAAAAGTCAGAAAGAAAAATAGAAAGTGAGGTGAATTTATCTATGAAAACAGTAATAAAGGGTTACAAATACAGGATATATCCAACAAAAGAGCAAGAGATACAACTAGCAAAAACATTTGGATGTTGTAGATTTGTATATAATCAGATGTTAGCAAAAAAAATAGAATTATATAAAACTGAAAAGAAGTCTTTGTCTAAATTTGATTCTAAAAAATATATGACAAATCAATTAAAAAAGGAATATCCTTGGCTTAAAGAAGTAGATAAATTTGCTTTAGAGAATTCTATTTTTAATTTACAAGATGCTTATCAAAAGTTTTTTAAGGAGCATACTGGATTTCCTAAATTTAAATCAAAACATAATCATTATTATTCATATACAACCAATTTCACAAACAATAATATTAAAGTATTGTTTGATGATAATTTAGTACAATTACCAAAATTGGGTAAGGTAAAAACTAAACTACATAGAATATTTACTGGAAAGATATTATTTGCAGCAGTTAGTAGAGTTCCAAGTGGAAAATATTATGTTAGTTTTAATGTAGAATGTGAGCATGAAGAATTACCTCAAAACAACAATAAGATAGGCTTTGATTTAGGAGTTAAGGAATTTCTAATAGATACAAATAATAACCATATAGAAAATCCTAAGATATTATATAAATATGAGAAACAGTTAAAGAAATTACAAAGACAGTTATGTAAAATGCAAAAACATAGCAATAATTATAAGAAACAAACTAAAAAAATTGCTAAATTGCATGAGAAAATAGCAAACATAAGAAATGATTTTCAACATAAACTATCTTCACAAATAGTAAAAGAAAACCAAATTATTATAAGTGAAGATTTAAACATCAGTGGTATGCTTAAAAATCATAATTTAGCAAAAGCAATAAGTGATGTATCATGGAGTGAATTTACAAAACAATTACAGTATAAAGCACAGTGGAACGATAGAATATATCATAAGATTAATCCATGGTTTGCATCAAGTCAAACTTGTAATGAATGTGGAAACATCAATAAAGAAGTAAAATGTTTAAGTATAAGACAATGGGTATGCTCTGAATGTGGAGCAATTCATGATAGAGATGAAAATGCTAGTAAAAATATACTCAAGCAAGGACTAAAAGAATTAGGAATAAATGCTTAATATAAATAAAAAGTAGGGTAGGAACTATCCGAATTATAACGCCCATGGAGTTAGTAGGTTACGAGGACTATGATGTGGGAAACTTTAGGAGTAATCCTAGAAGCCCGTCACTTCAGTGATGGGAGGTTCACAGAACTGAAGTATTGGATAGGGTTGGAGAATTATTATTATTACCTAATACAGAATATGCAACTACAGAACAAATAGCAAATTATTATGGAGTAGATATGAGCGTAATAAGGATGCAAATATCATCAAATAGGGAAGAGATAATGTCTGATGGAGTTAAAAATCTTTCAGGAAAAGACACGAAAAAATTTTTAGTAAGTAAAAACATTTTACTTACTAACTACAGAGGATATTTTGAAACAAATGGTCAACGTTTTTCTAACAGAAACAATTTATTGTTTCCTAAGCGTGCAATACTTCGTATAGGCATGCTTCTGAGAGATAGTGAAGTAGCTAAGGAAGTTAGAACTAGACTTTTAGATGTAGTGCAAGATACCGAAGAATCCTCACCAGAAATAGTACAAAATGTGGTTAATGAAATTAGTGAAGAGAAACAATTAATGTTGGATAGAGTAGAAGCAGAAATGTCAGGTAATTATGATGAAGTGTGTGTAGTAAATGCTAAATTGTTTGCACTTAAAAATAAAAGAATAAAAGAATTGGAAAAAGAAAATGAAGAAATATCAACTCATGCTTTAACTATTATAGAATCCAAGGATGTGATTAATAGAATAGTAAGAACAATAGCTGTAAAAGAATACAATGGTATGTTTAATAAAGCTTTTGGAGAATTATATGCCAAAATGAATTATATTTTAGGAATAAATATTAAGAGCAGAGGAAAGAAGAACGGCAGTTACTTAAATTCATTAACAGAAGAAGAAACTTATAAAGTAGAAGAAATAGTAAGAAATTGGGCGGTTAAATTAGGTTTGGATTTAGATAATTTATTAAAAATAGCATAAAAGTTAAATTTTATTTAAAAAACAAAATATAAATAAAAAGGAGAATTAAGATGTATCATATAGCAACTTGCAGTAACAAGAATTGTGTTAAGCATGATAAATGTTTAAGATTTCTAGACACTAAAGAGGAAAATAAAGAAGTTGATTTCAGAATATTATGCAATAAAGATAATGGATATACATATTATTGGGAGGTAGAAAAAAAATAGAAGGTAATCTAGTGATTTAAATTAGATAGTATTTATAGTAATCTAAATAGCATTTAACTATGAAAGAAGAACTATAAAGAAAGAGGGGATGATTTTATAATGAAACAAAGCAATATTAAGGTATTAGAATTCAGAAAAGAATTAAAAAAATTATTAAAAAAATATAATTATTTGCTATATGGTAGTACATTTATTGATGAAGAGGGTATAAATATTTTAGATGAAGGTGTGGAAGAAACATTTAGTATGAAACCATATTATTCAGACTATGAATTATATAAGGTTGATGAAAATAATGAAGCGGTTAATTTAAGAAAAGAATACATATTAAGCAAATTTAGCATTGAACAACATTCTGATATAGGAAATTTAAATAAAAGGGTTGGAATAATTACAAATAATGAGAGCAAAGCAGATATTGTTTTAAACTATATTCATTTAAAAGATAGGGATAATGTAGTTCACTATAGAGTAGGTAAGGATTATAGTAAATTGACACTTAAAGATGGTACTCACTATATTTGGATAACGCCAACTGATTATAATAGAGGATATAAGCTTGGTAAGGCATATATTGATAAGGATATTGACACGGAAATATTAAATAATATTGTTTTACCAATGTGTTCTTATTGCACAAGAGATAATATAACAGTAATATAAAGATAAAATATAATGAAAAGGGGAATTATAAATAAAAATGACAAAATCAACAACTCATGGTTATGGAATAGAATATAATGGTATTAAATGGGTATATTCTGATACGAAAGAAGATATAACTGATATAAGACCATGCAGATACTGTAGTAAAATGCAAACTAAAGAGGGGTATGATGGATGTTTAGGTTATATACCTGGTGTGAGGAGTGCGTGTTGTGGTCATGGTATAGAAAATCCATATGTTGTAACAAATGACGGTGAGTATATTCAGTTTAATAGTGTTGAAGAATTAAAAGATCATTCATTTTAAAGATAAATTATAAATGAGAAAGGATGATTCAATGGATAAAGCCAATACAGGTTATACATATAAAACTGGTGAACCGATATTTATGGGTGATAATGTAGAATTAAGTATAGTAATGGAAACTGATGATGAATGGTTAGAAGAAAGAAAATATAAATGTATTATTGATAAAAAAGATGGCGAATGGGCATTAATACGGGGTAATTATTGGTGGTGTTTAAAGGATGTAGTTAATAAAATAAAAAAGATTGAATAAAAGTACGTGAACTACCACGAGCCTAAA
>NZ_DAZC01000001.1:33348-42524 GCF_002508845.1 Methanobrevibacter sp. UBA417 | reverse complement strand
ATGTTTCTAATGGTATGCCTAAAGCAAGTTTACCTTTCGGTAATATTTACTTTATGTTAGATTCTTATGTTTCTAGTTTAATTGTAAATGAAGCTGAAGAAGTACCTGATCCTGATGAACCTGAAACTCCTACTGGACCTACAACTCCTACTGAACCTGGTGAAAGTGAGGGTGATAAGGATGATTCTACAACTCCTAGTGAACCTACAACTCCTACTGAACCTGAAACTCCTGTTACTCCTACTGAACCTGTAGTTCCTGAAACTCCAGTTACACCTGATGTACCTGTAGATGATGGTTCTGATAATGTTATTGGTGATGATAATACTAATACTCCTGTAGATGATGATAGTGTTCCTATTATAGAAACACCAGCTTCAGATGCAAGTGATGATACTACTACTGATGTGGATGATAATACACCTACTGATGATAGTGATGTTGTTATTGATTCTGGAGTAAGTGATACTGTTAATAATGATGGTGTTACTGATTCTACTGTAAATACCGATAGTACCAATAATGTTTTAGATAGTAATGGATTTGATAGTAATGGTTATGATGCAAATGGATTCAATGCTGCTGGATATAATGCAGCAGGTTATGATGCAAATGGTTTAGATCGTAATGGTTTAACTGTTGCTCAAAATGCTGCTAACGCTGCTACTGCTAATGCTCAAACAAATAATGTTGCATCTAGTAATGCAGAATCTTCTAGTGCAAATTCTGAATCTACTAGCAACACTCCAAATACATCTAATGTTCAAGCAACCACTACTTCTACTTCTGTTATGAGAAGAAGAAGATATGAGGAAGAATATGAAACAAATAAAAATGGAGATTTAGAAGATATTAATGATGATGATGAAAGTTAAGGATTTTTTGTCCTTAATTTTTGTTTAAATTATTTTCTTCTTTTTCTTTTTTTTAAAATATTTTTAATACTTTTTTCAATATTTTTATTAAAATAAATTATAACAATAGTTAAGTTTATATAATAGTTTGCTCTTATACTAACTATAATTAAGTTAAAAAAATTAAAATCATAAACTTAAATACATAAAAAATAAAAAAATAAACAAAAGTAAAAGAAAAAAAATTAAAATTAATAAAAAAATGGGGATAATGATACTTATGGAAACAAAAAAACCAAACCAAGGAAAAAAAATAGAAGAAGGAAAACACAATGGATCAAAATTTGCACATCTAACTAGAGCACACCCTTGTTTTAATGAAAAAATACATGATAAAGTAGGAAGAGCACATGTACCAATAGCACCAAAATGTAATATAGCATGTAACTTCTGTACAAGATCACTCAACACAGAAGAAAACAGACCCGGAGTAGCATCATGTGTAATGAAACCTGATGAAGCATTAGAACATGTAAAAGAAGTTACAAAAGAAGGACCAATAGCAGTTGTAGGAGTAGCAGGTCCAGGAGATGCACTAGCAAACGATGAAACATTCGAATTCTTTGAAAAAATAGGAAAAGAAAAACCGGACCTAATCAAATGTATGAGTACAAATGGATTACTACTACCAAAATATGCAGATAGAATAGCAGAATTAGGAGTAAACTCAGTAACAGTAACAGTTAATGCAGTTGATCCGGAAATAGGAAAAGATATTTACTCCTTTGTAGTATATGAAGGACAAGTATACAAAGGAAAAGAAGCAGCAGAAATATTACTCAAAAACCAATTAGAAGGTATAGAAAAAGTCACCAATGATGGAGTAGTTGTTAAAGTAAACACAGTACTAATACCTGGATTAAACGATGAACACATAGTAGACATAGCAAAAGAAGTTAAAGCACGAGGAGCATCTATAATGAATATCTTACCTTTAATTCCATTAAACAAAATGAAAGATTATGAAAGACCTGGATGCGAAATGATGGAAAAAGTAAGAGATGAAGTAGAAGAAATAATGCCAGTATTCCGTGCATGTACTCAATGTCGTGCTGATGCCTATGGAATTCCTGGAAAACATGGCTCAGATAGATACCTTGGAAGAACACCACAAAGTCATTACTAAATAATTAAAATTTTTTTTTAATCTTTTTTTAAAATACTTAATTTACAATAATTTTTTTTTAACTTAAACTGTGATTAATATGAAAACATTAGAATGGGAAAATAATAAATTAAAACTTATAGATCAAACTAAATTACCTGATGAATTAACTTATGTTTATTGTAATACTTACCAAGATGTTATACACGCAATAAAAAACATGACAGTTAGAGGAGCACCAGCTATTGGTGTTGCAGCAGCATTTGGTATGGTACTTGCAGATAAAGAAGGTGTTGATCTTAATCTTGCTGCAAAAGAAATTAAAGCTTCAAGACCAACTGCAATTAACTTATTTTGGGCAGTAAATCGTGTTCTTAAATCAGATAATCCTTTAACAGAAGCAATACAAATGTATGATGAAGATATAGAAACCAATTTAAGTATTGGGAAATATGGTTCAGAAATCATTGATGAGGGAGATACAATTTTAACTCATTGTAATGCTGGAGCATTAGCATGTGTAGATTATGGGACCGCTTTAGGAGTTATTAGATCTGCTCATAATCAAGGTAAAAAAATAGATGTTATATGTGATGAAACACGTCCACGAGGTCAAGGAGCAAGATTAAGTGTATGGGAAATGCAAGAAGAAAACATTCCAGTTAAATTAATTCCTGATGTGGCATCTGGTTACTTAATGAGTCAAAAAATGATTGATAAAGTTGTTATAGGTGCAGACCGTATAGCTAATGGTGGAGTTATAAATAAAATTGGTTCTCTTATGGTTGCTCTTGCAGCTAAACGTTTCAATGTTCCATTTTATGTTGCAGCTCCTTTAAGTACCTTTGATAAAGAATCAAATATTTTTGATACTACTATAGAAGAACGTGATGGTGATGAAGTACGTTACTATGGTAAATGTAGAATATGTCCGAAAGGAACAGAAGTAATTAATCCTGCTTTTGATATTATTCCATCAGATTTAATTACAGGAATTATAACTGAAGAAGGAATAATTAAACCATTATAAACCTTTTTTTTATTCTTTTTCAGTTATTTTAGCATCAATACCAACATGCCACATTCCAGGACTACTACTTTTCACTTTCCGATTTTCTAATATTTCAACATTTTTATTTTGTTTATGTGCTGCTTTTTGTATACGTTCTATTCCTTGTCCAAAATTGTCACTAAATTCATAATAATTTATTATTCCTTCATTTTCAACATGTTTTATTGCTAAATCTAAGAATTGATATGCTAATCCAGGTAAATTCATTATTATACGATCAAATTTTTGGTTTGTTAAATTATTTTCGGATACTTCAATAATGTCTCCACATATAGGGTTTATACTTCCTTTTAATTTGTTTAACTTAATATTTTCTTTTAAATATTTTATAGCATATTCATTTATATCTACAGCTGTTATTTGGCATTTTTTATTATGAGCTATAACTATGGGGAATGGTCCAATTCCACAGAACATGTCTAATATTTTTTCATCTTCTTTCACGTTATCGGATACTCTTTTACGTTCTGTTGCTAGTCTTGGTGAAAAGTATACATTAGTAACATCTAATTTTAATCTAGTACCATGTTCTTTATGTATGGTTATAGGATTATTTTCTCCGGCAATAAGTTCTAATTGTCTTGTTCGGGTTACTCCTTCTATTGGACTTTTTTTCATATATACACTTGTTCTTTTTGTGAAGTTTAATGTTGCTTCTCCAATGGTTTTTTTATATTTTTCCAATTCTTTGGGTATTTCTAGTATTACAATGTTTCCTATAGTGTCGAAACTTTTTTTTAGTTCTTCAATTTCTGTTGGGTTTAGTTTTCCTTTTAATGCTTCAGTTATACTTTTAGGGTAATGTTTTGTAGCTACTAATTCGGTTTCATAATTGCTGATGTTTAATTCTGGTAGTTGTAAAGTGTTTTTTATTTCTTCTATTAATGTTGGGGTGGCTATTTCTTTTATAGGTATGTAACCGTAATCTTTATCTGTTTTGATTTTATAGTTCATATTCATTAATTCTTTTTCTGCAATAATTTTACGCACATCATTTAGATGATGTAACTCTACTTTTAAACTTTTCATCATATCACTTAATAATTTAATTACAAGCATTAATTAAACAAGGTATTATATTAAAAAACATAGATTTAAACATTCATTCTAATGTTTATTTGTATTTGAATTTCTATTAGAAAATTACTATAAAAATAAATCTAATAATATAAATCCATTATATAAATATTAAATATAAACAATACTTATATTATTAATAGTAAGTTAATTTAACTAATTTTATTTTCATAATAATTACTTAAAAAAAATCATAAAAAAATAATAATAATTGGGAGAATAAGAAATAATGTTTTATTTAATAGGATTAGGATTATTCAATGTAGAAGACATCAGTCTTAAAGGATTAAATGCACTGAAAAAAGTAGATAAAATATATGCAGAATTTTTCACCAGTAAATTAATAGGTTCCAATCTTAAAGATATTGAAAAAATCATAGGTAAAAAAATAATAATACTTAACCGTAACCAAGTAGAAGAAGAAAACATTTTCTTAAAAGAAGCTGAAACATTAAATGTAGCATTAATAACAGGAGGAGATCCTTTAATTGCAACAACCCACTCTGACTTCTTAGTAGAAGTTCATAAAAAGAAAATACCTTATACTGTGATACATGGATCTTCAATTCTTTCAAGTGCTCCAGGAATTAGTGGTCTTCAAGCATATAAATTCGGAAAAGTAACAACAATCCCATTCCCTGATGAAAACTTCTTCCCTAAATCACCATACAAAGCAATTGAAAATAATCTTAAAATGGATTTCCACACCTTAGTATTATTAGATATTCAAGCACACAAAGATAGATACATGACAGTTAATCAAGGATTAGAATATTTAATGGAAATTTATAATGAGCAAGGTGAGGGCTTAATAAATCCTGATACTTTAGCTATTGGTATAGCACGTGTAGGATCTGAAGATAATATAGTTAAAGCTGATTATATTAAAAACTTAATAGATTATGATTTTGGTGGACCTTTACATTGTATTGTTATCCCTTCAAAATTACATATAGTAGAAGCAGAATATCTTGTTGAAATAGCAGATGCACCATCTGAAGTCTTAGATAATGTTTAAGAAAAAGTAAGTTTTTTTTTAAAAAAAATTAAAAAAGAAAGAACAATATTATTTTTTTTTAAATAATTTATTTTAACAGTGGTTAGTTCCTAATAATTTTTTATAGTTATAATCAAAAAATTTCTTTTAAAAAAATTTTCTAATTATTACTCATTTCATTAATAAGTAAAGTTAAAATATATTTTTCTTTTAAAATTTATATTATTCTTTCTTTTTTTGTAATGAAATTTAGTAAACAGTTTGCTTAATCCTATAGATTACTCAATGGTTTTATTTCATTAAATCATCAAATGGATTTTAATCCATGATTAATATTACTCTTGTTATTATTTATATATTTTATTATTATTATCCTAAAAATTTAGAAAATTTTTGCTGTATACAATTTTTCTCTTTTAAAATAGTATGTTAAGAATAAGGATAATTTTTTTTTAAGCTTAATAAATTATCAATTTAAATTTTTAGATAATCTTTTAATAGTTAAAGGACGGGTAAAAAGTTTTTGTTCTTATTGTTTGAGGTAATTTAAGTTCATCTTTTGTGATCCCTTAATATTTTTTTATCTAAAAATTTATTTTTTTGATAATTTTGTTTTTTTAGGGTTTAATAAATGTTTTTTTCCATTTTTTATATTATTTGGAGATTATAAAATGGTTGTTTTATTTTTATTAACCCAAGACATGAAGTTTAATTCACATCGTTTTTTATTATTAATCTTATCATTTATAAAATTTTTGCTTTATACTTATAATGTAATTTTTAAAAAAATAATTTTTGTTCAATAGATAAATTTTTAAAATTAGAAAATTATCACATTATCTTAAAAAAATCCATAATAAGGTAAGAAAAAATAATTTAAAAGAAGGCAGGGTATAACTATTTTTATTTTTTATAACTATTTTAGGAGTAATTAAACTTTTTAATTTATTTTTGTTATTATTTTTATATTTAGGTAATTGTTTATAGGATTTATTATGTAAATAAATTAATTTAATAATTATACCCGTGATTTAATAAAATATTGGTTTCCATTCTAATTTTGGAGATTATAAAATGGTTGTTTTTTAAAATTTACCAATAGACATGAAGTTTAATTCACATCGTTTTTATTATTTAAAAAAACTCATATATAAACCTTCCCACTTAAACAAACCAAACATCCAATACACTTTTATAAAAAAAACAACTAATACTTTATCACTAGCAAAAAAATTTTAAAATATTTTTTTTGTAAAAATAAATACTATATAAAAATAAATAGGATTTAAGATATTAATGAAAACCGAAAATTTAATTATATTAGTATTAGCGATTATAATATTAATAGTAGGTGTAGGTGCTGCTGCAATGATGTTCAGTGGATCAATAGACCAAAATGTCACAGCTACTAATAATACCACTAATATTACTAATGCTACAAATAATACAACCACCGCAGATAGTGGTTCTAGTGGATCAAGTTCTAGTGGATCTAGTTCTGGTTCTAGCTCATCTGGAACTACTCACCATTCTAGTTCTGATTCTAGTGGAACAAGTTCATCTGGAGGTTCTAGTTCTGGTGGATCCAGTTCTGGAGGTTCATCTTCAGGTTCAGGTTCTAGTTCTGGTGGATCCAGTTCTGGAGGTTCATCTTCAGGTTCAGGTTCTAACCCTGGTGAAAGCGTTCCTCCTGATGAAGAAGGATAAAACATAAAAAATTTTTTTTTAAACATAAATAAAAGGAGATAAATTAAATATTTTTCATATATCTCCTTTTTTATAAATCTTTTTTTAAATACCAATTATCTAAATATATAAAAAACTCTTTTTTTAAATAAAATATTTTATTAAATAAAAAAATAATAAATATAAAATAATTAAAAATAGGTATCATACTCTCTCTTTTTTTTAATTTAATATAAAAAAAATAACATATTATGGGGTTGTGTTTAAGGTAATGAAAACAAATAATAGATTAAATGCTTTAATTTTAAGTGTTGGAGGAACAAGTGAACCTCTAATAACTTGTATAAAAGAATTAAAACCTGATTGTGTATACTTCCTACATTCTAAAGGTACACTAAAAATTGCTAAAGAAGTTCTTAAAAAAACAAAATTTAATGGAGAAGTATTATATAAAGAAATTGTTAATCCCGAAAGTTTAGAAGAATCTTATTTTAAAGCACATCATGCTATAAAAGAATTAAAACATAATAATTTTGAAGTAGTTATGGATTTTACTGGAGGAACTAAACCTATGGTTTCAGGTTTAGTCTTAGCAGCAGTAGGAGAAAACATTGAATATTCTTATGTAGGAACTTTTTCTGAAAATGGACGAGATAAAAATGGTTTAGGAATAGTTAAAAATGGTTTTGAAAAAATTAAAAAACAAAAAAATCCCCTAGATTTATATGCAGTAAATGAATTTGAAAGAGGTAAAGAATTTTTTAATAATTATCAATTTCAAGCTGCAAGAAGAAATTTAAAAACCGCAGAATCTAAACTCACAGAACCTTTTTTAAAGAAACTATCCAGTTTATATATTAAAATTATTGATATTTATGATTCCTGGGATAAATTCAATATAAAATTAACTTGTGATAATTCACAAATAAACCTTGATAAATGTTTGAAGGATTTATTAAACTTAATCTATGAGGATAAAGCAGTTGTTACTAGTTTTGAAAAGGATCATAATGGATTTTTAAGTCAGTTGAAAAACAATCAAATGTTTTTAGAACGTAAAATTTCCCAAAAAAACAATCTTAATAATGATAATATTTATTTTTATCTTCCAGATTTATTGAATAATGCTTATCGTCGTATTAAGGAAGGTAAATATGATGATGCAGTTGCAAGATTATATCGTGTTATGGAGTTAGTTGCTCAATTAAAACTTAACAAATTAGGTATTGTTGATAATGATTCAATTAGAAATTTTAAATTTGATATTAATAAAAATTCATTTAAAAATTATGCAAGTGAAAATTATCAAGATATTTTAACTAAGTTAAATATTAAAAATTTCACAAGTTCTAAATCTACTTTTACCCTTGCAATGTATAATGATTTTAACATGTTAAGATACTTAAATGATGAAATAGGAAATTATTATATTAAAGATAATAAAGTCCAACGTGAACTTGAAAAACGTAACAATAGTGTTTTAGCCCATGGTTTACGTCCAATTAACAAGATTAATGCTATAAAATTATATGATTACTCTGTTAATTATGCTAAACTTTTATGTTCTGATGTTGAAGTTTATATGAAATTAGGAAGTTTTCCCAAATTCCAAATTTAATTTAACACTTTTTCTATTTGAATCTTTTAGTAAAATTTAAATATTATTATTTTTATAATATGAGTGATGAATTAATGGGTGTCTTATATATTATTATATATAGGAGGTTAATTATTATACTGTGCTAAAAAGATTTTTTTAAACAAATTAATCTATTAAAGAAAAATTTAGGAATAAGCATAGTTAATCTTTTTTTTAAACAAAATTTTAAGGTAAATATTTTATAAAAAAAATAATTTAATATGGGTTGAAAATTTTTTTCATTTAAGCTAAAATATTCAATGTCCCCACATATGTATAAAAGAAAATATTAAATCAATTTAATTTAGAAAATATGAGAAGTTTTTTTTATTTAACACAAATATAGGAAAATATTTTTTTATCATCTCACTAAAAAAAAACGAATTTAAACTTTTCATAAAATTAATAAAAGGGGTTAAAAAAAAATTAAGTATTGATTTTTTATTAAAATATGTATAAAAACAGGGAATGATATATTTTTAGAAGGTTTAATCTTTTAAGAGAAATGTTTTCACATTAAAATTTAAGAGAATCCTAAAAATTATATTAAAAAAAAGATAAAAGGGGTAACTTGTATTTATTCCCTCTTAATTTTTTATTAAAAATTTAATCACAGAAAAAAATGATTCAGATTTTAAATAGATAAAAATATATGTCCATTAAAAAAAAATAAGGGAACTATAAAC
>NZ_DAZC01000001.1:18255-33196 GCF_002508845.1 Methanobrevibacter sp. UBA417 | reverse complement strand
CAATTTATATTAAAACCTTTTTTTGGATTTAAAAGATATGTGTTAAAAAAAGTATTGAAGCGGGAATGAAATTTTATAAAACTTAAATTAGGATTTAAGAAAAAAATTTCATTATTAAATACTAATCAGATCCTTAAAGAAATCATATTTCATTGAAGGGGTTAATGAAGAAATTATATAAAAGATAAAAATTATTATATAAAAAAAATAGGATTTGAGTAGTATAAATTCTATAAATTTAACATAAAAATTAATAATTAATATTTTAACCATTAATAAAATATAATTTTTTTTAAAGCAGGAAAAATTATATTTTTGTTTCACCATAATATTCTGCTTTTTCACCATCATCTAATAATTTTTTTATACCTTCACGGATATTTCCAGAATTATAAGTGGAATCTGTTAATTTTTCCAGGTAATCTTCACTTACTACTCCAGGATAGAATCCTAATTCAATTCTCTGTTTTAATATATCCTTTATTTGAGATCTGGTATATGTGGGGAAGTAAATATTCATTGGTAAAAATATTGTACTAATATTTAAATTAAGTATGATATGTTTTTGAGGTTTTGTTATTGTTATAATGCTTATTTTAACTTCATGATATGTTTCATGGGCTCTAAGTAACGTGTATAATACTTTATTAAGTTCATTATTATTTTTTATAGCGTCATAATCATCTAAAGCTACAATTAGCACTTTTTTATGCTTGGTGAGGTAAGTCATTATTTCATCGTAAATATTAATTGTGTTTAAAGTGTTGGTTTGTGTTTTTTTCTTGAAAATTTTTTTATAAATTTCACTAAGTATAGTGTATTCTGTTCTATGCATTTGACAATTTATTATTAAAGATATAACATTAGGGCATGCTTCTTCTATTAATTGTATATATTTAGTAACTGTGCTTGTTTTTCCAGTTGCATTGAGTCCTTTTATTTCCATATTACTTGGAGCATATCCTCTTTTAATCTTTCTTGAATAAAATACCATAGTTTCTATTTGTTGTGTTCTATACTTCAATATTTCAGGCATATAATTATTTTGAAAAACTTCCCGGTCGCGAAATATGGTGCTTTCTTCTTCTATTATGTCAAATAATGTTTTTTGCATTTGCATTTTTATACTTACACCCTCCCTTTTTTCATATTTAAAAAAATTAATTTATCTATATACTATTATTTTTTCATATTACCTATTTTATAAAAAAAGTCCGAGAGCAATTGAAAAATAATAAATTTTCATAAAAAAAATGGTATGTATATTATTTAAGTACAATGAATAAATATAATCAAACAGGGGAAAGGTTTTTTTAAAACATTAAGAAAATATTTTTATTAAAAAAATGAATTTTAATAGATTTTAATATATCTATAAATTATTTCTTTTTTTATAAAAAAAATATTTTTTATACATTCTCACCCAAGAAAAAGAAAGGAAAAAAATTATAATGGAATATTATTTTCCCTTTAAAATTTTTTCATAATTTAAAATAATTTTTTAATTAAATAAAAAGGAGCCTTTCCCCTATTTCTAATTTTTACATTATTTACTATTATTATATTCAATATATTCATAAAAAAAGAGATAATGATATGAATATTTACTCAGTTTAAAAAAATAGATTCTTAAAAAAAAGATGGAGAAAATAGGAAAAAATGGAATTTGAAAATAATGAATTAAAATTAACTTACCCTTCATTTTGGGAATTAAAAGAACATGATATTGATAATTGTATACTAATATTAGATCATGAACATAAAAAAAGTCGGATAATGCTTTTAAAATATCCTGAAGATGGTATAAACTTAAATTATCTTAAGTCTGCTGTAGAAACAATACCAAGAAGTGAAACTTTAAAAATTATAGATTCACGTTTAACCAGTATTAAAGATTTTGATGTTCATAAATTTCAAGCAATAGACATGACACATGAACCACCACTTAAAACTCGTTCTATTGGTTTAATCCATAATAAAGATGCATACCTTTTTGATTATTTCACTTTTGGATTAAATAATCCTGAAGATAGTGATCTTGATGAAATTATTAAAAGTTTAACTTTTAAATAAAACAGGTTATAAATTAACAAGTTTTATAAAAGATAAAAAAAGATATTTTTAACAATTATTAAATTAAGAATAATTTTTCTTTAATAAAATAAAAAATTTTGTATATGGAAGTAATAAATTTATGATAAAGAATGTTGAAGGGCTTTGTCCTCAATGTGGAAGCAATACAATAGTACTAGCAGTAGAAGATGAAAAGATTGTTGAAAAATATTGTCCAGATTGTGGATATAGGGGCATAGGAATAGAAATTTATCAATACTTCATTTAAAAGTAGAAAAAAATATAATAATCTTTTTTTTTATTCTATACTACCTTTTTTTTACACTTAAATATATCATTTAATGTATTAATATTAAATTTTGGTATGTAATGAGGATTATATGAAAGATTATGTTGGAGTTGATTATTAATGGCAAGATTAGGTAAAATATATCAAAATGAAAACATTTCATTTAATTATTCTGATATGTGGAAAGAACAAGATCCTAAAACAAGAGGTCCCTCATGTGTTAAAGCATTAGTTAAAGTAGTTAATAAAATACCAAGCATTATAACAATTTACAATTATCCAGAAAAAACTGATAAATCTACAAATGAACTTTTAAAAGAATTAAATAATAGTTTTATTAATCAGGGTTGGAACATTATACATTCAGATATTGGGTCAATTGATGGTGCAAATTCAATTGAAATAGTAGCTAATGCTAAAATGGATGATCGAATGTTACAATTACATACAACATTTATTTTTCATAAGGAATCTATGTATGTTTTTGAATTAACTAGTTGTCCCGATTCAGCAGAAGAAATAGAAGATTATAATAGGATAATTAATACAATAATTTTCTTACAATAAAAGAAAATTAGAATTCTTTTTTTTATTTTATGAAATTTTTTTTTAGAAAGATATATTATTAAGTATAATAAAACAATTTATTATATAAAAATTTTTTAAACTTTTTATGGAGGCAAAAAGAATATGGACTATAAAAAACTTAAAGGAACAGAAACTGAAAAAAATTTAGAAATTGCATTTGCTGGAGAATCTCAAGCTAGAAATAAATATACTTATTATGCTAGCAAAGCAAAAAAAGACGGTTATGTTCAAATTAAAAACATATTTGAAGAAACTGCAGGTAATGAAAAAGAACATGCTGAATTATGGTTTAAATATTTGCATGAAGGCCAAGTACCTGATACTGCAACTAACCTTGAAGATGCAGCTGATGGTGAACATTACGAATGGACTGAAATGTATAAAGGAATGGCAGAAACTGCAGAAAAAGAAGGCTTTGATGAACTTGCATACAAATTCAGTGCAGTAGCTGACATAGAAAAAGAACATGAAGAAAGATACAGAACTCTTTTAAATAATGTTAAAGAAGAAAAAGTATTTGCAAAAGATGAAGAAGTAGAATGGCAATGCAGTAACTGTGGCCATATATTTGTTGGAAAAGAAGCTCCAACTGTATGCCCAGTATGTGACCATCCAAGATCTTACTTCCAAGTAAGACCAAAAAATTATGAATAAAAAAAATATTTTAATTTTATTTAAAAAAATTTGATTTATTATAAATAAAAAAGGGGAAAAATAATTCATTTTTTTTAATTTTTACTTTTTTACTTTTATTTCACTTTTCCCCTTTAAAATTTATTTAATTTTTTTTTAGAAGTTTATTATGAAAGAAGAAGACAAAAAAACATGTTCTAAAGGCACATGTGCACCTATACCTATAAACACCAAAGAAGGTATATTGGTTCTTATTTTATTACTATTTTTAATAATTTTATTAGTGTTAAAAGGATCAAAAATTATCTAAAAAAAATATATTAAGGAGATTTTGAGAAAAAATGGCGAGATTTAAATGTAGTGTATGTGGATTTATTTATGATGAAGAGGAAGCAGGTAAAAAAATAACTGAAATTGATGTCTGTCCATTCTGTAAACAACCATCTTATAAGTTTGAAGAAATATTAGAAGAAGAAGAGGAACAAATTGAGGAAGAGGAAACTCCATTAGATTATCCTCCTGAAACTATCCGAACAGATGCAAAGATGCCAAAAATGACTGATATACATCGTATGGCTGTTCATGGTGAAAGTATAATTGATGGTATGGGAACACAATTACCAATGCCTTCATGGGATGATATTCTTGTTATAGCTAATCAATTAAACCCTGCACCTTTAGATGAGGATGCGGAGGTAAATTCAACTACAATAATTGGTAAGAATGCTAAAAAACCAATGGTTCTTGAAAGTCCAGTTTATATTTCACACATGTCTTTTGGTGCATTATCTAGAGAGACTAAGGTTTCTTTATCTAAGGGAAGTGCTCTTGCAAAAACTGCAATGTGTAGTGGTGAAGGTGGAATACTTCCTGAAGAAAAAAGTTCAGCTTATAAATACATTTTTGAATATGTTCCGAATAAGTACAGTGTAACTAGTGAAAATCTTAAAACTAGTGATGCTATTGAGATTAAGATTGGTCAGGGAACTAAACCTGGAATGGGTGGGCATTTACCTGGTGCTAAAGTCACATCTGAGATAGCTGAAATACGGGGTAAGAATCCTAATGAAGATATTATAAGTCCTTCTAATTTCCCTGAAATTGAGGTTAAGGAAGATTTAAAAACTATGGTTAGTATGCTTCGTGAAAAATCTGAAGGTCGTCCTATTGGTGTTAAAATTGCTGCTGGTCGAATTGAAGAAGATTTAGAGTATTGTTTATATTCTGAACCTGATTTTATAACTATTGATGGTCGGGGTGGTGCTACTGGTGCAAGTCCTAAATTGATTCGTGACTCTACTAGTGTTCCTACAATTTATGCTCTCTATCGTGCTCGTAAATACTTAGATGAACATCATAGTGATGTTAGTCTTGTAATTACTGGAGGTTTAAGAGTTTCTGGTGATTTTGCTAAGGCTTTATCCTTAGGTGCTGATGCTGTGGCTGTTGCCTCAGCTGCTCTTATTGCTGCTGCTTGTCAACAGTACCATATTTGTGGAACTGGGAACTGTCCTGTAGGTGTAGCTACTCAGGATCCTGAGTTACGCGCAAGATTTCAGGAAGATGCAGCAGTTAAACGTGTTGCAAATTTCTTAAATGTTTCATGTGAAGAAATTAAAACATTTGCAAGAATAACTGGTAATAATGATGTTCATGGTTTAAGTGTGGAAAATCTTGCAACATTTAACTCTGAAATTAGTGATTATACAAATATTCGCCACGTATAAAAAAATAAGGTAGTTTTGGTTTAATTTAAATTTTTAAACCATTTTTTTAATTTTTTTTTAACTTTTTATATAGATTTTTGATTGGGAACTTACAATCATATTAATTTTACAATCATGTTTTAACATAGGAATTTTATTTTTAATTTGTAATGGATGGATTGTTGTTGCAATTGGAGTTTTATTGTTTATAACTTTTTTATTATATAAATCACTTATTTCTCTATCACCGTAGCCTCCACCTTTTCCAAGCCGGTTTCCTTTAAGATCTACACCTACACATCCTTCTATAACTAAATCAACTTTACTTAATTTATCTATTTTTGCACCGTATTTGAATGCTCCTTCTTTAGTGCTTGCTTCTTGTGGATGATTTTTTGCTTCTTTATTTAATTTTAAATAACCATTTTCTAATTTAGGGGTGGCCATAATGAGGGTTTTATTGTCGATTATGCAATTGTATCTTACAGGGATTTGTGCTGAATCAGGGGATACGAATATGGTTTTTGCATCTTGATACTCAGATGTTTTTCTTAAAATATTTGCTGCTTTTTCTTTTCCTTTAAAATCTGGTATTTTATTATAATCCCCTTGGGGTCTGTGACTTAATTTTTTTTGGTATAGTTCGTCCCATATTTCTAATCTTAATTTTTGTTTTTTATCTTCAATTTTCATGTTTTTATTTCACCTCTTATTAAAATTTTAGATTCTTTTTCTTGTATTAGTATTTTTGTTTATATTTTTTTATAAATTTTTCATGGATTTAAAAAATCTTTATTGATTGGTAGTTTTCCTTTTTACTGTTTTATTATATCATTTTTGGACTTTTAATAGATTTTATAAGGTTTTTGGGTTTTTCATATAAAAATGTTTTCTTGTCTTGTTTTTCTTGATTTTTGCTTTGTTTTTGTTTGATTTCCTTGTTTTACTCTCTTTTAGCTTTTTAAAGAGTTAATTTTTGGTTTTCTTTTTTATTGGTTTTGTGTTTATGTTTGTGTTTTTTATTATAATTGCTTTGTTTTCTTTTATTTTTTTCATGTTTAATGGTTTTTTTATTAATCTAATCATTATTACTCTATGTTCTTTCTTTATTTGTTTGATTGCTTAGTTTTTATTTATTTTTGTTTTTAAAAGTTCTTAGAATCTTGTTTTTCTTTAAATTCTTATTATTTGTCTTATTTTTTCCTTAAAAATTAATGTATGTCTTATTTTTAGTATAATTAACTTATTTAACATGTTTTTTACTGTATTACCTCTTATATTTTGGTTTTTAGGTTTTAGTAGTGGTTATGTTATAAGATGTTATATTATGGTTTTCTTCTTATTATTAATTTAATCGATTGATTAATAGTTTTTGATAAGATTTATTAAGATTTTTTCGTGTTTTTAAATGTTTAAAGCCGTTTTTATGCCTATTTTTAGGTTTTAACTTATTATTTCCTTTAGTTTTTTATCATTTTTTATGTATTTAAATATATTTTATTTTAAAAAACATATTTTTATATTCAGTTTTTTATTAATTTACTTGTATATTATTATAAAATTTTCATAAATTTTTTATCATTTTTATAATAAAAAAGACAAACCTTTATATACTTAATCAACTTTAACTATAAACACGGTTCGACATGAATTAAGTCATGTTAAACTAAAATATTTTAAAGATTAAAAAAAAATTATTTACAAATTTTTTTTGATCTTTTAAAAAAATCCCAAAAAAATAAAAAAAATAAATAAAGAGAAAAAACGGTTTAAAACAAAGAATTTGAGGAAATATTAAATAAAAAAAATATAGGAGGTATGGTAAAACATATTCTCTAAAAAAACAATTAAATATTTTTAAAAATTCCACCCCAAAATTTATTATAAAAACAATCCTTTATCACCCCCCATAAAAAATATTTTATAAAAGGAATAATTTATAATAGAAAATATATTATCTCTAATAAAAAAGAGGTATATGTCTAAAAAGGAAAAAATTTAGATTAAAAAATAAAAAAATTTCTTAAAAAAAAATTAAGGAGAATTGTTTTTATTCTTTTCCATCTTATCTAAAAAAAATAATTAAAATAAACCACTGATTATTTAAAAAAAGATTTGATGTTGGAGGATAAAAATTTATATTCTCCACTCCATTTTTAAAGAATTCATATAAAAAAAATTTTTTTATACATAATATAAAAATAACATTTTTTTTCTCCATAAAAAAAAGTATTAAAAAAAAATAAAAAACACATTTAAGAGTATATAACGGATAAAAAAACATTTTTTTTAATCTTAATTTTTTCCATTTTTTCCCTAAAAAAAGATGAACACTCATTTTTTAACTATTTTTAAAAGAAATTCTTATACTTTTTATTTCTAAAGCCTTTTTACTATTTTTAATATACACTTCACAGATTAAATTCAACTATATAATACTTAAATACCATGAATTTAATAATAGTAATTAATTATATTAAATGTTTTATATGAAACTTTAATAAAATAATAAGGGAACGTGAATATAATGACAAGTGTTTACAATTTAGATAAATGGAAACAATGGGCAGAAAATAACACCCGAATATTAGGTAAAATAAAACCTAATGGAAAAATAGGAATAATCAATGGAATAAGTTCTAATGAAATTTTAATAATCACCATAATAGATGCAGACAATGTTAAATTAGAACTAACAGAAAACACTAATTCATATAATAATCCAATTGTTGATTTATTATTTGACATACCTGAAGAATACTATGAAAATATTTTTGAAGATGGAAAATTTAAAGAAATCAGTAAACATATTAGTGATGGAACCATATCTGGTTATAATATGTACAGTGAAGATGAATTATTTGAAAAAGGATTCACATTCTTTATGAGTTTCATTGGTTTAAGTTTTTCAGGTGCAAGACCTTGTAAAACTAATGGGGCCTGCTAAAATATAGTATTTGTTAATTAAAAAAAGTATTATATATTTATTTATTAATTTTTTTTAGTTACAACATCCAAAAAAGAAATTAAAAACTTTTTTTAGATATTTTTTAGAATTAATTTTCATATTTTCTTTTAAGTGAGGGTAAATAAAATCTTTATCTCCAATATTTTTTTATTGATTCAAAATTTTACCTTATTTTTTTAATATTTTTCTTGATCCAGAATTAATCACTCCTTTTTTACTTGAAATCTTACTTTCCTCTCTGGTTGACAACTTAAATATTATAAATAACACAGTATTAATTACAAAAGCTGAAAGGAGGAACATTATAATGGGTGATAAATTTGAGATTATTGAATCAATATTATATAAAAGTAATGAGGGGGCTGTAAGTTCTGAATTCTTAGTAGATAAAAATAATCAAACTTTTTGGGCAAGTCAAAAAGCAGTAGCAGATATTTTTGAAACAACTCCTTCAAATATTAGTATGCATATGCAAAATATCTTTCAAGAAGGCGAATTAAATGAGAATAAAGTATGTATTACTTCTAAAAAGTTATTTAAAGACCAAACAGAATTTATTAAGGATTCCTTAATAAACCCTATGAAGGGCGGAAGACCTTCTAAATGGTATAATTTAGATGGAATAATTGCTGTAGGATACAGAGTGAATAGTAAAAAAGCAACCCAATTCAGACAATGGGCTGATAGTGTTTTAAAAGAATATATGATTAAAGGTTTTGTAATAGATGATGAATTATTAATAAATGGTACTAGAATAGATAAAGACTATTTTGATGAATTATTAGAACGTATACAAAGAATAAGAGCAAGTGAAAGAAGATTTTATCAAAAAGTAACGGACCTCTTTGCAGAATGTAGTTATGACTATGAAAAAGATTCTGAAATCGCTAGAACTTTTTATGCTACTGTTCAAAATAAACTTCATTTTGCCATTACTGGAGAAACTGCTGCTGAATTAATTAATACTAGACATTGAAAAAAATAATTAATTAAAAAAAGAAACTAGAAGAATTAATAGAATAAAAATTTAATAATGGAACTATATCTAGTTATAATATGTACAGTGAAGATGAATTATTTGAAAAAGGATTCACATTCTTTATGAGTTTCATTGGTTTAAGTTTTTCAGGTGCAAGACATTGTAAAACTAATGGGGCCTGCTAAAATATAGTATTTGTTAATTAAAAAAAGTATTATATATTTATTTATTAATTTTTTTTTAGTTACAACATCCAAAAAAGAAATTAAAAACTTTTTTTAGATATTTTTTAGAATTAATTTTCATATTTCATGATTTATTTTAAGTTAGGGTAAATAAAATCATCCCTCCAATATTTTTTTTATTCTCTTTTAATTTTTTCTTTTAATTTTTCAATGAAACCAAACTCGGTTTCAAATGATGGATCATTTCCATATCCACACTTGGGGCATATAAGTAAGTTACAATTACATTTACTACAACCTTGTGTTTTCTGACAACTACTTTTAGCTTCCTTTTCTGTAAATTCATATCCACATAATCTGCATTGCATTTTTATAAAATCCTCCAAAATTTATTCTTTTTCACTATCTTTTTTATCATCTTTATTTTCTTTTTCTTTTTTAGGTTCTAATTTTTTAACTCCAAATATTCCACTTCTACTTAACATATTATTCACCTCCTTTTTGTTTTTATATTTTTTTAAAAAATTTTATTTATATAAAAATAAAGGATAAAGATTTAATCTTTTAAATTTTATCCTAATCCTAAAAGCATACCACCTTGATAAATTATGAATGATACAATGTATGCTACACTACAACATAACACCATGGAAACTATTGGCCATTTCCAACTATTAGTTTCACGTTTTATTGTTGCTACAGTTGCAAAACATGGCATATATAATAATACAAATGCTAAGAATGAATATGCTGCAAGTGGAGTGAACATTCCTTGTAATGCTAATGTTATACCTGCACCTGCTTCAGCAACTCCGAAAAGTGAACTGAATGTTGATACAACTACTTCTTTAGCTAGTACTCCAAATAATATAGCTACAGATGGTTGCCATTGGCCCCAACCTAAAGGACTGAATATTGGCGCTATAAATGATCCAATTTGTCCAGTCAAACTAAACTCAGATCCATAACTTACACCAACAGGTAAACTACTTAATATCCATACAATGATAGATAATGCAAGTATTATAGTTCCTGCTTTTTTAAGGAAAACTGCTCCTCTTTCCCAAGTATGTATAAGTACACCTTTTAATGTTGGAACTTTATATGTGGGTAATTCCATAACAAATGGGGTTGATAATCCTTTAAATAATGTTTTCTTAAATATTAATGCTACAATAATAGCCACAATAATACCTAAAAGATATAAACTGAATATTATTTCTCCTTGGTATGCTGTAAATAATGCTGCTGTAAATAATGCATATACTGGTAATCTTGCACTACAACTCATAAAAGGCACAACTAACATTGTTGTTAAACGATCTTGATTACTGTCTAATGTCCGTGTTGCCATTACACCAGGAACACAACATCCAAATCCTAAAACCATTGGGATGAAAGATTTCCCATGTAGGCCTACTAGTTTATGCATTACTTTATCCATTACAAATGCTGCACGAGCTAAGTATCCTGAATCTTCTAATATACTTAATACAAAGAATAGTAAGAAAATTATTGGTAAAAAAGTAAGTACTCCACCTACTCCTCCTATTATTCCATCAACAAGAAAACTACTTAAAAATGATTCTCCAAGAACTCCAAGTATAAGATTTCCAAGCATTCCAAAACCAGTATCTATTAAATCTTGTATTGGTGTTCCAATTGCAAATGTTACTTGAAAAGTTAAATACATTATAATTAAAAATATTGGTATTCCAAGTATACGATTAGTTACAATTTTATCAATTTTATCAGTAGTTGTTTCCTTATCTATTTGTGGTTTTAGGACAGCTTCTTTTATAAGTCCATCAATAAAACCGTATCTTGCATTAGCTAGAATTTCTTCTGTGTCTTCGTTAAAAACTTCTTGTAAATGTTTTTTTACTTTCTCTGTTTTTTTTATTATTTGCTTTCCATCTCTTGAGTTTTTAACTTTTTGTGTTATGATTTCATCATTTTCTAATAATTTAATTGAAGTCCAAGAATCTGGAACATCTAATAATTCTGGATCTTTAGTTATTTCTTTACTTATTTCTTTTAAGTGCTCTTTTAATTCATATCCATAAACTAATTTTTCACTGGAATCTTTAGGGTTTTCTTTAGCTTTTATTATTTCTTCAACTAACTGATTTACTCCTTGTCCATTACTTGCTTCTATTTTTATCACTGGAATTCCAAGTAGCTCGGATATTTTTTTCTCATTTATCTTGTATCCTTCTTTTTCAGCTAATTTATTCATATTTAAAGCTATTACCATATTTGCCTTTAATTCCATTAATTGTACTGTTAGGTACATGTTTCTTTCAATATTAGCAGCATCTATAATGTTTAGGATTACATCATTCTCTTTATCTACAATGAAGTCAATACTTGTTCTTCTATTGTTTTTGCACTTAAATTATAATTTCCTGGAAGATCAATTATGTTAAATTCAAATTTGTTATTATTTTTTTGGAATTTATAAGTTCCTTCCATTTTTTCAACGGTTTTTCCTGGCCAGTTTCCTACGTGTTGGTGCATACCTGTTAGGTAATTAAAAAGAGTACTTTTACCAACATTTGGGTTTCCAGCAAAACCTATTTTAATTGTTTTCATCTTGGGTATTCTCCGTTTTTATCATTGATGAACTCTCCGTTTGTGGTCCTTTTTAAAAATTTAATAAAGGAAAAACCTTTCTTTATATAGTGGGGGGAGTCATTGGTCATTTTACCGGTTTATTAATATTTTTTTTTAGTTTATTTTTACTTCAATGTTTTTTGCTTCTTCTTTTCTGAGTGCTAAGTCGTATCCTTTAATCCTTACTTTGCAAGGGTCGCCTAGTGGTGCTTTTTTAATAAATTTTATTTCTGCACCTTCCACGAATCCCATACTCATTAAATGTCTTCTGAGTTCTTTTTGTTCTTGTTTTTGTTGGTTTTGGTTTTCAATATGTTTGTAGGAAACTATTTTGCCGTATTCTCCGTCGTGGAGGTTGTTTAATTTATGTTTTTCTCCTTTCTTTTTTGGTTTTTATTTTTCATCCTTTTTTTTAACCTCTTTATTTATGTTTTTTCTATTTTTTTTGTTTTTAAAAAAATTATAAATTTAGGTTTACCTAAATCTGTTTTTATTTTAGTTCAAAAGAACTATATAAATGTTTAGGTATGCCTAAACTTTGTTCTTATTTATAAAAAAATCTTACAAAAAACACATTTGTTAATATAAAAACAGTTTAACAATAAATAGAAAAATAAAGGAAAACTTTAAATAAGACTTACCAGTTATTATTAAGCACAGAAACTGTAAAAAACACCATTTAAAAAATTTTTTTTACAGTTTTTAAATAAATAAAATGAAAAGTTTTTTTTTAGAAATAAAATCTTCTAATAATAAAATTTCAAAAAACAAAAAAAATAATTTAAAAGGGTTTTATTCCTCAATCATTTAATTCTAAAAAAAAGGAAAATAAAATTAGATTAAAAGGAGGAAAAATTAATATGAAAGCTAAAAAAGCATTAATATTCTCTTTATTATTTGTTTCCATAATTGCTTTAATTTCCCTACCTCTAGCATTTGCCTCAGATACGAATACAACACCCGTAACATCTGAATCAACAAACATTTCAGATTAGGCAAATACTGGAAATATTTTAACTGATAATGGAAATACCACTCCACCTGAGATACCTAATGGTACTGGTAATGGTACTCCGCCTGATATGCCTAATGGTACTAGTCCTAATGGTACCGGACCAAGTCCTATAGAAAATATAACAGGTCCAACAACCACATTAACTGGAAATAATATTACAGTAACTTATGGTGCTGGTGAAAATTACACAGTAACATTAACAACAATTAACGGAACACCTATCAGCGGACAACATATTGCATTAAATCTTACTCGTTTAAGTGATGGTGCAAGTAAAGTTTATTGGGCAACAACAGATACAAAAGGTATAGCAGAACTAGAAATCAATTTATACTCAGGTTATTATACTTCCTCATCAAGTTATGAAGGAAACGATACATTAAATTACACTTCCAGTAGTTGTTTTAATACAATAATCGTTGTAACAAATTCAACAACAAATAAATCAAGTACTGTATTAATCGTACAACCATTTACAGAAGTTTATGGTGCTGGTGAAAACTTCACAGCAACTCTTAAAAATGCTAACGGAACTGCTATAATAGGAAATCATATAGCATTAAATCTTACTCGTTTAAGTGATGGTGCAAGTAAAGTTTATTGGGCAACAACAGATACAAATGGTATAGCAGACCTACAAATAAACTTATATCCAGGATCTTATACTGTAAGTGCAAGTTTCTCAGGTGAGGATAATTACACTAATTCTTCTGCAGCAACAACTATAACTGTAACTAGTAATGGTACAAGTAATAATACTACTAGTAAAGGTAAACTTGTTGTGAATGGAGAAACAGTCACTGCATCTAATGGTGCTTATTCAACAAGTTCTTCTGATACAAATGTAATTCTTGTAAAGAATGGTGGAAACTTAAATTTAACAGATTCAACTATTACAAAAACTGGTGATGTATCAAGTTCTAACTCTGAAAATTCTGATTTCTATGGAACCAATGCAGCAGTACTAGTATTAGCTAAAAGTACTTTAAATATTAGTGATTGTTCTATTATTACTAATGCTACTGGTGCAAATGCTATATTTGTAACTAATAGTGCTAGTTCTAATTTTGGAGCTATAGCTTATGTTAATAATGTGAATATTTCAACATATAAAGATAAATCTCGTGGTTTAGATGCAACTTATGGTGGAACAATCATAGCAGATAATGTTATTATTAATACTCGTGGTGGAAGCTGTGCTGCTCTTGCTACTGATCGTGGTGAAGGTACAGTAAATGCAACTAATTGTGTTTTAAATACTGGTGTTGGACAAACTAGTGGATCAGGTTCTCCATGTATATATTCAACAGGTTCTATAAGTGCTACTAATTGTACAGGTACTTCTTATGTTGCAGAAATCGGATGTATTGAAGGTAAAAACAGTATAATATTAAATAATTGTAATTTAACAGGTTATGCTAAAGGTAATCGTGCAAATAGTAGTGGATATGTGGATTCATGTGGATTCTTCATTTATCAAAGTATGAGTGGAGATGCTGCTGTAGGTACTTCTACATTAAATGCATATTAAAAGTTAGTAGTCAAAGTGAATGGGGAACTAGTGGTTCTAATGGTGGAACCTTAACATTCAATGCTCTTAGTGAAGATTTAACTGGTAATATTATAGTTGATTCAATTAGTAGTCTTAGTTATACTTTAAGTTCAAGTACATATACTGGTGCTATTAATCCATCAGGTTCTTATGGAACTACTAGTGTAACTATTGGATCTGGATCTACTTGGACTTTAACTGGAAACAGTTATGTGTCTAGTTTAACTAATCTTGGAACTATTAATTATGGTTCTTATACTTTATATGTTAATGGTGTAGCTTATAGTGCATCTAATCCATATAAATCTTAAATTTTTTACTTTTTTTTACTTTTTTT
>NZ_DAZC01000001.1:5284-18073 GCF_002508845.1 Methanobrevibacter sp. UBA417 | reverse complement strand
CTGGTATTTGTACGTTCCTCTACTAAGTTTCTAAGTGAATTATTATGCATATGTTCACGTACTTCACGTAATACAAGGTCTAATGTTTTTTTATTATAATTGATTAATCCTTGAGGTGTGAAATTGTAGATTGGATAAGTTTCTAAGTCATAATTTTTTGTTGGACTTATTAAAACATTTAAAGCTGCATAATATTCTGCAGTTTCAATGTTAAATGCATCTATTCCTAAGTATGAGAGTAAAGGTATGAATGATGCTTCTGCAAATGGGAATATTAAATAAGTTGTTGGTTTTAAGGTTTCTCGTAGTTTTATGATTAAGTTTATTAAGTCTTGTGGGTGTAGGAGTAAATCATCAGAGTTTGCAATTATTAAATTATCAAAGCCTAAGTTTTCTAATTCTTCTGCACATTTACATCTTAAGTCGATATATTTACTTCCTTGAATTACTGCTATCTTGACGTTGGTTTCTTTTTGTGCTTGTTCTAATGTTTTTCTAACCCCATATTCGGCTATTTCTTTTTCAACATTGTATGCTGTTTCGGTGTCTTTTGTTATATGGTGTTTTTTTAAGTCTATTAAGTTTGGTGTTAGTTTATTGTTTTTTTTGGTTAGTCTTCCAGGTCCGTCGTGGCTTTTTATTTCGAATTTTTTTGTCATGTTTTCTTATTTTGTTTTAACTATTTTTTATAGGTTTTCTTAAATCATTATTTTTTATGTATAAGATAATAATTGTCACCTTTAAGGTGACACTTTAAATTTTTTTAGTAAGCTTTATATATCAAATTTAAGTAATTATAATTAAGGATTTGAGGTAATGACCAGTGATTATCCAAGGTGTGTTTATAAATGTCTGTATTAAAAAAATTAAAAGATATGGTTAAAGAAGCTAAAGATGATATTGAAAGAAGCCAAGCAGAATATGAGGCTCAACATCAAAGTCAAGACATCGAACAACCTTCCCAACCAGAACAGACATCTTCTGAAGACAAAGTTGAAAAAATAAAACAATATCGAAAATCTGCTTCTAACGAAAACTCTGTCAAATCAAATTCAACAGAAACAAAAACTTTAAAAGTTTCAAAAACTAAAGTCACAAGTTCAAAAAATGCAGAAAAACCAAAAGTTCAAAAAGAAGTTAAAATTGAAGTTTCAACAAAACCCGAAGTTTCTAAAGAACCTGAAGATGAAGTTAATGTAATAACTCCAGAACCAGAATCTCCTGAAGCACCAGAAGTTAATGTAGTAACTCCTGAAGATGAAGGAAAAGTTGAAATTGAAAAACCAACTCCAAAAGAACCAGAATCTGTAAAAATTGAAATTCCTGACGAAGAAGAAACTCCAAAAGAAGAAATTGATGAATTAGATCTTGATGAAGTAATCAGCCAAGAAGAAGAACTTGATAAAGAAGTTGTTAAAAACAACATTTCTGAAGAAGAAATTATTGAAGAAAAACCTTCTAAAGAAGAAACTAAAAAAGATAAAAAGAGCGATAAAATGACTTTATTAGACGATAACGAAGTATATGGTATGGATGCAATGGATGAAGAATTCCATCAAAAATTCATCGATGCAGGTGTAGAAAGTGTGGATCTTTGTTTCCAATGTGGTACATGTGGAGGAACATGCCCATCAGGAAGAAAAACCCCATACAGAGTAAGAAAATTAGTTAGAAACTGTTTACTTGGATTAAAAGAAACAGTTATAACCGATGACGCATTATGGATGTGTACTACTTGTTACACTTGCCAAGAAAGATGTCCTAGAGGAGTAAAAATTGTAGATGTTGTAAAACAAGCACGTAGAGAAGCTTCTCATGCAGGATACATGGCAAAAGCACACAAAATGACTGGAGTATTCGTAATGAACACTGGTCACGGAGTACCAATTAATGATGCAACTAAAGCAATGAGAAAACGAATTGGTCTTCCAGAATTACCACCTACAACTCATTCATTCCCTGAATCTTTAAAAGAAGTACAAAACATTTGTAAAAAATGTGATTTCGATGAATTAATCGGATATGATGAAAGTACTGGCGGATTAAAAGAATAAAAAATTAAAATTTATAATGATTATACGGAGTTAATAAAATGGAAATTGCATATTTTTTAGGATGTATCATGGAAAATCGTTATCCTGGTATAGAAAAATCAACAAGATTATTATTTGATAAATTAGGCGTAGAACTTAAAGATATGGAAGGAGCTTCCTGTTGTCCTGCTCCTGGAGTATTCGGTTCTTTCGATGAAAACACTTGGGCAAGTATTGCAGCACGTAACCTTTCTATTGCAGAAGGTATGGGTGATGATGTTTTAACCGAATGTAATGGTTGTTTCGGTTCCTTATCTGATTGTAACAGATTATTAAAAGATAACGCTGCTAAAAAAGAAGAAATTAATGGTATTTTAGCTGAAACTACTGATAAACAATTTGAAGGAACAACTAATGTTAGACATTTAGCTGAATTCTTATACAATGATATAGGTTTAGATAAACTTCAATCTATGTTTACCAAATCTTTAAACTTAAACGTTGCTGTACACTACGGTTGCCACTTCCTTAAACCAACAGCTGAACTTCATATTGAAGAAAGCGCAGAAAACCCAACTATTCTTGATGAATTAGTTGAAGTAACTGGTGCTAAATCTGTCCCTTATGCTGAAAAAATGATGTGCTGTGGTTCAGGTGGAGGTTTAAGATCCCGTGATAAAGATGTAACAACTAGTTACACTTATGAAAAACTCCAAAACATGGATGCAGCTGGAGTAGACTGTATTATTGATATTTGCCCATTCTGTCATTTACAATTTGATGTAGGTCAAAAAGAAGTAAATGAAAAATACGGTACTAACTTTGATATACCTGTTTTCCATTTAGCTCAACTTTACGGTTTAGCTATGGGTTTAAGTGCTGAAGAATTAACTTTTGATGCTCAAGTAATTTCTGCTGATAAAGTTCTCGCAAAACTCGGAGAATAAAATTTTTAATAGTTTCTTTAATTAATTAAAGGGATTTTGGATAAAAAGTTTTTTTTATCTTTTCCCTTTTTTTTATTCAAAAAAAATTTAGTTTTATATTATACAAACATTTTTATAGTTCTTTATAAATAATAACAATAAAATATATTTAACATAAAATAGTAAATATAGAAAATGATTAAAATCTTAAACAAAGAAAAAAAATTTAAAAAAAAATTTTAAAGGAGTTTAAAAACAATGTTTATAGCAACACTAGGCGGAATATTTAGATACAAAGATGTACCAGAAGACATGGCACCATACGTACAATTCAAATCAACAATCGAAGGAAAAGAACTCGTACCAGAAACAGAAATCGCAATATTAGATATTACAGGAACAACAAGTCACCATGTTCTCTTCTTAGAAAATTATGATAATATTGAACAAATCAAAGAAGAATTAAAAGAAGAAGATGCAAAAATAAACAATTCAACTATTAAAATATTAGAAGGACACTTATGAACCCATTACCAATAGAACAATCTTGGATGATAACTGTGGATTTACTATCCGACTTACAAAAAAAAGGATATGAAATACCACACACTATTAACACAGAATTAGGACTAGTAAGATCCCAAATAGGATTTTACAAAAGAGACAAAACAGCACCAGAAATGATGAAAGAATACATGAATGCTGAAATGAGCCTAACTCGAATCCAAGAATCTCTAATAAGTTTAGCTAAAAAAGTAGGACCCACATATGTGGAAAAATGGGAAATCGCACTTAAAAAAGCAAATAAAGGTGAAAAAGTAGTTGAAGTTCCACAATTAGGTTCACATTTCGTAATAAACACACCTCCCGGATTTTCAAGTGGAAGAATCACTCTCACCAAACCCATATCAGAAGAAAGAGTCCAAGACATAGCTGAATATTTTAATTTAATAATTGAATTTGAAGACGACGTAACATTATCATTTTATGGTGATAAAGAAAACGTTCAAAAAGGCCTTCGTGAAATGGCCCCATTCTTCAATGAAGAATAAAAAAGAGACTATTAAATAAACTTAATATTTTCTTTAATCCTCTCTTTTCATATAAAATTTCATAAAATACAACTTTTTTTAAATAAAACATTTTTTTACAAGGTATACCTTATTTTTTTTAAAATTTTCAAGTATAAACTTTTTTATTATAGTTCTTATACACTTTAATATAGTAATAAAAAAATTTGTATAATACTGAGTGATAGTTTATGAAAATTTTAACAATAAGTGATATTCATGGAAAATCTAATCCTAATTTAGATAAATACTTAGAAAATAATGATATTGATTTAGTTTTAGTCAGTGGAGATTTAACTGATTTCGGACCATTAGATTTCGTCCCAGAATTTATAGATAACATAGCAAGTAAAGATGTAGATGTTATATGTATTCCAGGAAATTGTGATCCTGAAGGAATATGTAATGCTATAAATGATACTGAATCAGTTTGTATCCATAATAATTTAGTAGCATATGAAGATGTTATATTATTTGGTTTTGGTGGTAGTAATCCAACACCATTTGACACTCCAGGTGAATTCCAAGATCCTGATTTATATGATGCTTTAAAAGAATTATTTGCAGAATTTGACTTTGTTTATAAAGATGATGCTAAAGTAATTAAAATTTTACTTACTCATGCTCCCCCATTTGATACAGAGGTAGATAAAATTCCTGATGGTAATCATGTTGGAAGTATTAGTTTACGTAAAATCATTGAAGAATTCCAACCTGACATAAATCTTTGTGGTCATGTACATGAAGCAATAGGTGAAGATAAAATTGGAGACACTATCATTTTTAATCCAGGAACATTAGAAGAAAACCATGCAATCCTCATTGATGTGGATGATAACATGGACTTCACTGCAAATATAATAGACTTAACTGAATAAGAAAATTTTCCATAAAAATTATATTTTAAAAAATATAAAAATTTGGAGGTTTAAAATAACGATAAATTATGAATGTTGATAAATCAATGCAAAAATATGTAATATTTGCATGTGCCTTAGGATCATTTCTAACAGCATTCCTAAGTAATGCAACTGTAATTGCATCACCAACAATAGCCCTAGAATTTGGGATGAGTAATATTCAACAAAACTGGATAGCAACAATCTTCTTTTTAATAATAGCAGCAGCTAGTATACCTGCAGGTAAACTAGTTGGTAAAAAAGGATTGAAAAAATCATTAATCATTGGAGTGTTCATATTCCTATTAGCATCAATAGGCTGTGCATTATCATTTAACACAGCAACAATACTAGGATTTAGAGCATTACAAGGTATCGGTGGAGCATTATTAAATGTTTGTGGAACAGCATTAGTAGTATCAGCACTACCACCACAAGAACGTGGAAAAGGAATAGGAATCACAGTAACCGGAGTATACATCGGATTATCACTTGCCCCAATTATTGGAGGAATATTAAACTATAACCTTGGATGGAGAAGTATATTCTATATTGTAATACCATTCTTAATCTTACTATTATATTTAATACCTAAAAAAATCAAATCAGAATGGAAAGTTGGAGAAAATGATCCAATAGACATTCCAGGTTCTGTAATTTACAGTATTGCTATAATATGTGCTGTTTATGGTTTCACTATAATCAACACTACTCTTGGATTAATCCTAACTGTGATTGGTTTAATAGGTTTAATCGGTTTTACTGCATTTGAATTACGTCAAAAGTATCCAATATTTGAACTGAGACTATTTAAAAATCATAAATTCTTATCCTCAAATATTGCATCACTTATAAGTTATCTTGCAACATTTGTCATAACATTCGTAATCAATTACCACTTACAATACATAATGGGTATGAATTCACAAAGTGCCGGGTTTATATTAATCATAACACCTGTAATGATGGCAGTACTTGCACCATTTGCAGGTAAACTTTCAGATAAAATAAATCCACAAAAACTTGCAGCAATAGGTATGGGTCTTGTAGCAATAGCAATATTTATACTTGTATTCATAACAGACACTACACCATTGTATGTAATTGGATTTGCAATGTTCTTACAAGGGGTAGGTTATGGTTTATTCAGTTCACCTAATACTAATAGTATAATGAGTAGTGTGCCACGAAAACAAACACCTTCAGCATCATCAGCAGTTGCTACAATGCGTGTTATAGGTCAAACATTAAGTAGTGGTATGCTAACAGTACTATTTGCAATTATTATGGGCAGTGTTCCAATAATACCTAAATATTATGGATTATTAATGTACAGTAGTAAAATTGCTTGTATAATAAGTGTAATATTATGTGTAATAGCTGTATTAACCTGTCTTGTAGGTATACACTCTAAAGACAAATACAATACTGAAGAAGATTTAACAGTTTAAAAACTAAAAAAAATTTTTTTATTTTATTCATTTTTTAGGAGGAGTTTTTAATAATAAAACCCCCTCCACTTTTTTATTTTATTTTAATTTTCATACACTAATTTATAATTTAATTTCTAAAAATCAAAAGAAAAATATTAATTATTCAAGGAGTTTAATTTTTTGTCTAAAAATGATAAATCAATGAATTTTTATTTAATAATTGCAGTATCATTAGCATCTTTTATAACAGCATACACATCTAATGTATCAGTTATAGCTTTACCTCAAATTGCGAATTATTTCAATTTAAGCATTATCTTACAGAATTGGGTTGTAAATATTTTCCTTTTAACAATTGCAGTTTTAAGTATACCCTTCGGTAAACTTTGCAGTAAATGGGGTTTGAAAAAATCATTTTTAATCTCAGAGGCCATGTTTGCAGTAGGAGCAATCGGTACAATATTATCAATCAATGCAGCAATCTTATTCTTTTTCAGGGTTTTTCAAGCAACCGCTTCTTCAGCTATTTTTGTAACTGCTGTTGCTATGCTTGTTAAAGCCATACCAGAAGAACATCGTGGTAAAGCTTTAGGTATAAATATTGGTGCTGTTTATATTGGATTATCACTTTCACCATTTCTTGGAGGTAGTTTAACCTATAATTTAGGTTGGCAAAGTATATTCCTAATCACAATACCAATTGTTTTATTAATAATTGCCATAATCTTAGTTAAAGTTCCAAACGAATGGAGGGAAGGGGAAAATGATCCAATAGATTATAAAGGCTCAATATTTTACACTATAGGTATAATTTGTTTTATGTATGGTTTTACCATACTTAACGAATTAAATGGATTGTTTATAACCATTATGGGTATAATATTTCTCTTGTGTTTTGCTTTGTATGAATTAAAAGTGGAATACCCAATTTTTGATGTTAAATTATTTAAAAATCATAAATTTTTATCCTCAAATATTGCCTCTCTTATAAGTTATGTTGCAATTTATGGGGTTACTACAATTCTTAATTATCATTTTCAATATATATGTGGATATACAAGTCAAATGACAGGTATAATATTAGTAGCCACACCTTTAACTCAATCAATTATAACTCCACAATCAGGTAAACTATCAGATAAGGTTAATCCTCAAAAACTTGCAGCATTTGGTATGGGACTTGTAACATTAGCATTATTCATATTAACTTTCCTCAATAAAAATACTCCATTATGGATTGTTATAATTGCAATGCTATTACAAGGGGCAGGTTTCGGAATATTCAGCTCACCAAATACTAATACTATAATGAGTAGTGTACCAATTGAAAGTACTGGTATGGCTTCTGCAAGTGTTTCTACAATGCGTGTTATAGGTCAAACAATGGCTATGGGATTATTAACTGTAATATTTGCATTTGTAATTGGGGATGTTGTAATAAGTCCAAAAGTCTATTCTGGTTTAGGGTTAAGCTGTCATTATGCACTAGTAATTGCATGTATCTTAGCAGGTATAAGTGTTTTAATATCATTAGTAGGTATGAAATCTAATGATAAATTAAAATACTAAAAAAAGTATAAGTTAAAATTAATCTTTTATGGGATGTTTATTAAAATGGAAAAAGATAAAAAAATAGGAATATATGCACTTTTAGCTTCTTGTTTAGGTGTGTTTTATGGATCATACAGTGCTAATGTTGCAAGTGTAGCATTACCTAAAATGGCATTAGCTTTCGGATTAAATAACATCCTCCAAAATTGGGTATCTTTATCATTTATCTTAACAATGGCAGTATTTACAGTACCATTAGGAAAAATTTGTGGAAAATATGGTGTTAAAAAAACATTCATCTACTCCTGCATACTCTTCCTTGTTGGTACAATAGGAACAGCATTATCTAATTCAGCAATACTCTTATTTGCTTTTCGGATACTATCAGGAATTGGTGCTGCAGGCTTATCAGTTGACACACCATTAATAATTGCAGAGGTAGTATCACCTGAAAACAGGGGTAAAGCTTTCGGTATTAATCTTGCATGTGTATATTTAGGAATTGCCTTAGCACCATTTTTAGGTGGGGTTTTAATTTATGATTTTGGTTGGCAAAGCATTTTCTGGGTAATGGTACCATTTGTATTACTCAATATCATAGTCCTCTTATTAATTCCAAATGATTGGTATGAAGGAGTAAATGATATATTTGATTGGAAAGGATCCATAGTCTTCGCCATGGGAATAATAATGTTTATATATGGATTTTCAAATATCACTTCACCAATAGGTTTAATACTAGCAATTATAGGTGTAGTTTTACTAATTTTGTTTATAAAAACTGAATTAAAAGTACCTGATCCTATCCTTAAAATGAGTTTATACAAGAATAAAAGATTCCTATCAAGTAATCTAGCTTCCCTATTAAGTTATGTAGCAACTTTTGCTGTTACAACAATTTTATCTTATTATCTTCAATATATTATGGGTTGGAATACAGCACAAACTGGTTTGCTTGTTGCAATCTCACCAGTACTTATGGCGGTCTCATCACCACTTGCAGGTTACTTGTCAGATAAAGTGGATCCTCAAAAATTAACAACTTTAGGTATGGGACTTGTTACAATTGGATTATTTATTTTAATATTCTTAAATAAAAATATTCCAGTACCAGTTTTAGTATTATCATTATGTTTCCAAGGTATAGGTTATGGAATCTTTGCATCACCTAATAATAATACTATAATGAGCAGTGTTCCAGCAGAAGATACTCCTATGGCTTCATCTTCCCTTGCTACAATGTGTGTTATGGGTGAAACTATTAGTATGACAGTTTTCACTGTTATTTGCGCAATTATTATGGGAGATGTTGTTATTGCAGTTGCTAATTTCCCAGAATTAATTTTCTCTATCAAAATCACATTTATAATTGTTACAATTATTAGTATACTAGCTGCTTATGCTTCTTATATTGGTGTTAAATCTAAAGATAAATTAATACAATCATAAACTTTTAAGGCTTTATACTTTTGTTTATATAAATGAAACAAATTTTCTTTTTAAAAATGGAAAAATATTATGGAAAATCAATTAAAACAAGATATAATAATAATAGCAGCAGCATCACTTGCTGCACTACACGGAGCATACATTGGAAATGTAACACCTATAGCATTACCTCAAATGGCAACTGTATTTGGTTTAAGTAATATAATGCAAAATTGGGTAACAAACATATTCCTTTTAACAATGGCAATTTTCGCCATACCATTTGGAAAACTATGTGGAAAATATGGAATTAAAAAAACATTCCTATGGTCATTAATCTTAATGCTAATCGGAACAATAGGAACACCACTATCAAATACTATACCCTTATTATTTTTATTTAGAATAATTCAAGGAATAGGTGGGGCGGGATTATGTGTAGACACAATACTTATGATAACTGAAGCAATAACAACAACAAATAGGGGACAAGCATTAGGAATAAATGTTAGTTGTGTTTATATTGGAATAGCATTAGCACCAGTAATAGGAGGAATATTAACCTACCACTATGGATGGGCAAGTATTTTTTGGATAATGGTACCTGTAATGATTATAAACATAATACTATTACTATTTATTAAAGACGAATGGATTAAAGGAGCAAATGAAAAATTTGACTGGAAAGGATCAACAATATTTGCAGTAGGAATACTACTCTTAATTTATGGATTCTCAACACTTAACACAATCCAAGGATTAATAATTACACTAATTGGTATAATACTCTTAATACTATTTGCTAAAATGGAAATAAACACCAATCAACCAGCATTTGATATTAATTTATACAAAAACAAGAAATTCTTATCATCAAATCTAGCTAGTATACTAAGTTATATTGCAACATTTGTAGTAACAACTATACTTAACTATAACTTACAATACATTAGAGGATTCAACACAGAAATAACTGGATTATTATTAATAGTAACACCATTAATGATGGCAATTGTATCACCATTCTCTGGAAAACTCTCAGATAAATTTGATCCACAAAAAATATCAGCAATTGGAATGGGAATAGTTACAATAGGATTATTATTAATAATACCATTAAATAAAACAACCCCATTATATGTTATTATAATTTCAATGTTTTTACAAGGGATAGGTTATGGATTATTCGCATCACCTAATGTTAACACAATAATGAGTAGTGTGCCTCCAAAAGATACGCCTATGGCATCATCAGCTGTAGCAACAATGAGAATAATAGGGCAAACTGCAAGTGTAGGTATTTTAACAACAATATTTGCATTAATTATGGGTAATGTTATTATAAAACCATCAAATTTTCCAGGTTTAATCTTTAGTTCCCAAATAACCTTACTAATTACTACAATAATAAGTATTTTATGTGTATTAATGTGTTTAATAGGTTATAAATCTGGGGATAAATTATTTACAGATTCTAAAAGAATTGATAAATAAAATTATTATTTTAATCCTTTTTTACTAATTTTTTCTGTTAAGATTAAATAGAAAAACTTATTAATATTTTTTTTTAGATACTAAATTATAATAATATGAAAAACTGTTATTTAATGTTCTTAAGTATTAAAACAATTATAATAAATTGGATTTTTTAAATTTAAAAACATTAGAAGCCTTTAAAAAAAGGATTAATAAACTATATTTAATATAAAAGGATTTGATTAAACTATGATTTTAGTTGAAGGAACCGTTAATGGGAAAAAATATACAGAACCCTTCTCAAAAGGAGTATTATCCCGTTCATTAACTCGTGCAGAAGTAGGGCCTAACCGAGCATATGCTATGGCTGCAATAATAGAATCCAAGTTAAAAGAAAATAATATAACTAAAATATCTGTTGATGAATTAGTTGAATATATAGTTACAGAATTAAAGAAAGAAAATCCTTTAATAGCAGAGAAATATATAAACTGGAGACGAATAAGACAAAGCCAAGAACCATTAATAATCCTAATTGGTGGAGCATCAGGTGTAGGGACATCATCAATAGCATTTGAAATAGCAAACCGTTTAGGGATAAAAAATATGGTTAGTACAGATATGATACGTGAAGTAATGCGTAAAATAGTCTCCAAAGAATTAAGTCCTGTAATACATGAATCTAGTTACACAGCATGTAATGTGCTACGTGTACCCCCACCACCAGAATATGATGCAATAATCGTAGGATATAAAAGTCACGTGGAAACCGTAAGTGTAGGAGTAGAAGCTGTAATAGAGCGAGCACTTAAAGAAGGAATTAGTATAATTATAGAAGGAGTACATATTGTTCCAGGTTTCATACGAGAAGACTTAATGGAAAAAGATAATGTTGTAATGTTCACATTATCCTTAAGTAATGAAAAAATGCACAAAGGAAGATTCTACTCTAGATGTAGGCAAACATGGGCTAGAAGACCATTACAAAGATATTTAGAACATTTCAATGCAATTCGTAAAACTCAAAATTATATTGTATCACAAGCTAAAACCTATGATGTTCCTGTAATTGAGAACATTGATGTAATCACAACAATTGATTCAATAATAAAGTATATTACTAAAACATATGGAGGAGAAAAAAATGTTGGAAAACAAGAAAGTTAAGGATTTAATGACAAGGGATGTGTTTACAACCACACCTGATGAGGAGGTTGTATTTGCATTTGAAAAACTGATGAAAATGAAGATCAGTGCAATGCCTGTAGTTGAAGATGATAAAATGGTAGGAATTGTATCTGCAACTGATTTAGGACACAATCTTATTTTAGATAACTATCAATTAGGAACCCTTGTTAATGAGGTTATGGTAACAGATGTTGCTTTTGTCTCACCTGATGATGATTTAGTAGAGGCTATCTGTTTAATGAATGATAAAGCCCCTCATAGTGATATTATTAATCAGTTACCTGTTATGGAAAATGAGAAAATTGTTGGTATTATATCTGATGGTGATATAATTAAAGCAATTAAAGAAGATTTATAATATAAAATCATTTGTTTAAATGGTTTAAATTTTTTTTAATTTTATTTTCAATTAATATTTCCTTTTTTTACTAACATTTATATATGATTAAAGACTTAAATTAGTATTGGCTAGACTGGAGGGTTAGGGGTCCTTTGTAAGCACAAATCCCCTTGGGTGCGGTCGAAGTTCAAAAGGCGGCATTTGGATGCTATGCTGGCCTTAGAAGCTAATATAGAAGTCTCGTCCTGCAGGATCAGTGGTTATGGGATTTATGCTGGAGGGCATAAGTTAATCATATTTATTGTGGGAATGTGTCAGGCCTGGAAAGGAGCAGCTCTACTGTTGACATCTGATGCTTGTAGAACCGCGAGGTGGAGTTAGCTTTTAAGATAACCAACATCGTTGAATTATGTCCACTTTTGAACATGCCATTTTTTTATAAAAA
>NZ_DAZC01000001.1:2852-5111 GCF_002508845.1 Methanobrevibacter sp. UBA417 | reverse complement strand
TTCAAATCCCGTTCCCGGCGTTTTCTTATTATTTAAAAAAATTATAACTTAACTTAATACAAATAAATACTTATTCTAGCTAGCTTTTCTTATAAAAATATAATTAAAAAAAAGAGAAAAAAATATAAGGAAAGATTTAATTCTTATTCATCAATAGGTTGCTCATNNAAAAGATTAACTTTTTTTAAAATACAAATGTCGGGATGGCCCAGCTTGGTACGGCGTCGGACTGCTAATCCGATGATCCCATGGATCACACGGGTTCAAATCCCGTTCCCGGCGTTTCTTTACTTATTCTAAAATTATAACTTAATACAAAATAAACACTAATTCTAACTAAATTTTTCTTAAAAATTAATTAAACAAAAAATGAGAAAAAAAATAAGGAAAGATTTAATTTTTTTTTATTCATCAATAGGTTGCTCATGATCATATTCTAAACCTAAAGGACAAGTATGACAAGTAACACCTTCAATAAGATCCACCTTATCATCTACTTTATTTTGAACAAGATGCGCAATCTTATGAGCCTCATTTAAACTTAAATCAGGATCAAGTGAAACATGTAAAGTAGCAGTTGCATAAGCACCTAAATAATTCACACGAATATCATGAACACCATAAACACCAGGAACACTTTCAGCAGTATCATGAATCTCTTGAATTAACTCTTCTGAAGGAACTTTACCCATAATATTATTAATATTATCCCTACCTACTTTAAATGCAGTGTAAAGAATTATAACACCAATAATTAAACCAACCACTGGATCAATAATAGGGTAACCTAAATTAGCAACAATAACACCAATTAATATTGCAAGACTGTTAAAAAGATCAGTTCTTTGATGATGACCATCTGCAACTATAGCTGGACTATTAATACTTGTACCAATCTTAATTATTTGATGACTAATAAGAAGATTAATAATTAAACCAACTATCGCCATTCCTGCAGCTAAAAGTGTAGGGGTTGTAATTTCCCCTCCAAAGAATAATTTAATAATTGCAGATCGTAATATTTCAAATGAAACCAAACAAAGAAATATAACAATTACAAGTCCACTAATAGCTTCAGCTCGACCATGACCAAGAGGATGCTCTGCATCTGCAGGTTTTTGACCTACCTCAAATCCGAGAAAAGCTATTATACTAGTTGCAACATCAGATAATGTATGTGCTCCTTCAGTTATTAAAGCAAAACTTCCACTATTTACCCCTACAAGTATATTGAATATAGTTAAGAAAACATTACCTATTATAGCTATAAATACAGCTTTTCTCCCTTCTTTATGTCTTAATATATTTGCCATTTTCTAAAAAACACCAACCCATAACCAATTTTTTTTTATATTGTTTCTAATATGTCCATTGCTTTTTCAATATTCTCATAACTATTAGCATAACTCATCCGAACATGTTTTTGCCCAGTTGGTCCAAATGCTTTACCTAATACACAGATTACTCCTTTATCCATTGCAGTTTTAACAAACTCTTCTGGCTTATTAATTCTTGGGAAAGCATAAAATGCTCCTTCACAATCAGGTGTTTTATAACCCATATCATTTAAACGTTTAACAATAAGATTTTTACGTCTTTCAAACTCTTTAACCATACTTTTAACAGAGTTTTGTGGTCCAGTTAAAGCTTCATATGCACCTTTCTGTGCAATACTACTAGCACATGCAATATTATATTGATGAACTTTTAATAATTCCTCGGTAATATCTGAGGGTGCGCTCATGTATCCAATTCTTAAACCTGTCATTGCATAAGTTTTACTAAAACCATTAAGTGTTATAACATTATTAGTGTAAGCTCCAGGAGAATAATGTTTATTGTCTCCGTAAATGATTTTTTCATAAATTTCATCACTTATAATCATGAAATCATGATCTTCTGCAAGTTCACAAATACCTTTAATATCTTTTTTATCTATAACTGCTCCTGTTGGATTACATGGACTATTAATTATTATAGCCTTAGTATTTGGACTTATTAATTCATTTACACTGTCTGCTTTTAATTTAAAATCATCCTCTAATGGTGTGCTTACGGGTATGGGATTTGCCTCAGCAAGTCTTATAATTGCATCGTAAGATAAGAATCCAGGGTCTTGTATTAATACATTGTCACCTTTTTCAAATAATGCTTGTGCACAATCATATAATGCTTCACTAGCTCCACTAGTTACTATAACATTATCAGGTGTAGTGGTGATTTTATTGTCTTTTTTGAATTTTTCACAAATCTTTAAAC
>NZ_DAZC01000001.1:0-2583 GCF_002508845.1 Methanobrevibacter sp. UBA417 | reverse complement strand
ATTTAATACACTCCTTTAGTTTTTTTAATTTTCCTTAATTCTGGTTTGCATGGTCCACAATTATAGCAACCGTCTTGTTCACACCATGGTGTTAATTCATTATTTAATATTTTATTATATTCCTCTTTTAAGAATTCTTTATTTGCACGTACATTTATATTATCCCATGGTAATTTATCATTTAATTCATAGGATGGTATATTGTTTAACCAATCTTGGGTACTGAGTTTCACGATTAATGATTGTTCTAGGAGTTTACCTGTGTTATGGTCTCCGCATGCTAAGATGTATTGGATTAAACCCATTCGTGCACTGCTAAATTTAATATTAAGGTGTCCTAACTCTTTTTTTAAGTGTTTTATTTTTTTCTTATTGGATTTCATATCATAAGGATACCATTGAAGTGGTGTGTGAGGTTTTGGAATTACAGGGTTAATACTGAAACTCATCTTACCTATAGAATTATCACTTCCAGATGTGATATTATCACTACTTACTGTTTTATTTTTAATTTCCTTAGGCAAGTTATTGATTTTTTTAATGTATCCTATTAACTCTTCAATATCTTCATCAGTTTCTGTAGGTAAACCTATTAAAAAATAGAATTTTAAGTTAAAACCTAAACTAAGAGCATCACTAACAAGATTAAAAATCTCCTCATCACTAATATCCTTATTCATCCTGACTCTCAGTCGATAAATACTCTCAGGCGCAATAGTCAAAGTCTTTAAACCACTACGCTTCAAACTAACAAGAATATTATGAGTAATAGATTCAATACGCATACTAGGAACACTAATCTCAAAACCCCTACTTTCTAACTCTCCTATTAAATCTTCAATATGAGAATAATCACTAACAGCTGCACCAATAAAAGCAACCCGATTTAAACCATACTGATTCTTAACATTTTCACAATACTCAACAAGACTCTTAACACTACGCTCCCTTTGAGGCCTATACAAGTAACTACTCATACAAAACCTACAACCACGACTACAACCACGACTAATATTTAAAAGTATAGCCTCACCAAAAACAGGACTAAAATCAGGATTATCAGTCTCAGTAATAATAGGATTCCGGGAATAATAAGCCTGATTCATATTATCAACAATCTCTAAATCCACACTACCCTCACTAATTCCTGGAAGATAAACACCACTAATTTTACTTAAACTCTCTAATTGACTATGAGGATTAACCATAAATGCAAAACGATTAAAAACCTTATCTAAAATCTCTTCACCTTCACCAATAATGAAAATATCAATATAATCACTTAAAACACTAGGATTACTACTAGCACAAGGACCACCAGCCATAATAATTGGAAAATTATCCCCACGATCCTCACGTCTTAAAGGTATACCAGCATCATCCAACATTTTAAGAACATTAAAATAATCCTCCTCATACTGCAAACTGAAAGCTATAACATCAAAATCATGTAAAGGACTACCAGTCTCAATACTACGTGTAAAAGGCATCACCACACGTTCACAATACATATCAATACGATCATTTAACATTCCATAAACAATTTGATACCCAAGATTACTCATAGCAGTCTTATAATCATTAGGATAAGTAAGAGCAACCCTTACATCCACTTGCATTGGATTTTTTTCAAAAAAATTCTTCTCATATAACATAAAAAATTACTACACTAAAATTTTGCTTTTTAAAAAAGTAGGATTTAAAAAAAAAGTTAAAAAAAAATAAAGGGAAAAAATAAGATTATAAAAATAAATGTTTTATTTTAATTGATATAAGAAGCCATGTTTCCCTTTAAGACTAATTAAACCAATAAAATTTGCATTTAATAAGTTTTCAATAAAATCCACATCTTCATCATTAACTTCAATATCCTTTATATCATGCTCAGAGTATAAAAAAATATTATTATCACCATAAAATTCATAACCAAATCTTCTAATATAATCATATTTCTGATTAATATACTCCTTAAGTTTAGATTCAGCATCACTATCTAGCTTATTCATAAATAAAACATTCTCCCTAAAAAAATTAAATCCTATTTAATTATATATCATTACCTAAAATATTTTTTTAAAATTATAATTATTTATATTATTAGATTCTCATTATATTAAAAATTATTCATAAAAAAAATAGTAGTTAAGGGGAAAATGTTTCATTTTCCTTTAAATTTTAATTAATATCCGTTACAATATGAGCACTTTCAACACCATTTACAGTACCATTTTTAACACTGCAATTAAATGGTTCAGTCCAATTACCCTTATTAACTTTATATAACTTATAAACAGTTTCCCTACTAGTAAAATAATAAGTTTGCCCATCACTACTATTCAAACTAGCAATATAAACACCATTATTATTCTCCTTAATCACATGGATACCATTACCAACTTCACTAGATGGAGTAACCGTCATATCATGAGGTAAATCCGGATTATTATTAACACTACTGGTGTCAGTTGTCTCTGCTTCTTCGTGAGGTATAACTACACTTAAAAACAATGCAGATATAGCAATCACAATACAAATAACAATTATAGGCCCTACTAATTTTCTCATATTACCATTTCACTATAA
>NZ_DAZC01000028.1:13062-19560 GCF_002508845.1 Methanobrevibacter sp. UBA417 | reverse complement strand
ATCATCACCTATACTAGATAATACTTCATTAGAATAAGCATTATTTGTATTATCTGTAGCTAAGACATTTCCACTTTGAGAATTAGAGTTATCACTAAGATTATCATTTACAGTACTTGATGTATTCCCTACATCGCTAATTTGAGTACTAGTAGATAAAACAGTGTTTGAGTCCCCTAAATCCCCATTAGTGGTATTAGGAGCATCCGCAGCAAAAGCAGATCCCATTGCCACAGCACACACCATACTAAGTATAAGCACAACACATATAGGAATCCATTTGTCTACTTTAGAGTTTTCACTTTTCACGATTTTCACCTCCTTCATGCCAAATTAAGATAAAAATTATTTTTGTAATTTGTGGAAAATTTTTTCCACTCCTTATAATGATAGATAATATGACATTACTATTATATAAATATATTCTATTAATAGCAAACAATTATAGAAAAACTAAAAAAAATAAAATTTAATATATGCATTAAATAGTCTTATTTTCCAAATAAAAACTTAAAACATGATTAAATAACTAAGAAATAGTTATTTAAATTTTTAAGTAAAATAGATTTTACTATTTAAAATAAAAATATTTTGAAAATCTTAAAGAAATTAAAAAAAGGATATTTTAAATAAAAAGAGAAGAATTGAAATTTTTTAATATAAATATTCTGTGTTTTCTAATTCCTCTATAAATTTTTGACAATGGTCAATCCATTTATCTTTGATAAGTTCATCTGTAGCAACTACTGCAACTATATCATTTTTAGACATATCTTTTATTATTTTAAATCCTTCAGGAACTATACGGAACATTGCATCATAACATCTTCTTTTAAGGTTTTCATATGGATTATCTATAACCCAATTATCTACTTCTTTTTTTCCAGATAATTCTATAATATATCTACTTGGTTGATGAACATTTTCTCTTCCTAATTCTTTCCATAATTTCTTTAAAATATTAGGTAAAAAATTTTCATCATTAATAGTTATTGTAGTTAAATCCTTTTCAGGATCATAAACTGAACTTGAAACTTCATTTAAATGTTTAGCTTTAGAAGTTTTCTTCATTTTCATTGCCATAATGAAAACTACTTCATTAGGATTTACGTATGCTTTTAAATCTGAGAGTGCAGGAGCTAATAACAAATCTTGTAAGATTTGTTTTGTTATCATTTCATAAACTTTTGCCCCTTCATGATCATTTGATTCAATTATCATAACTTAATTAACCTCCTCATAAAAAAATAAATAATTTTTTTTATTGTTGGTTTCTATTTCCCATTCCACTTACAAGTAAAGCAGAACCTACAGCACCAATATGTTGTGAGTATTCTGGCACTATAACATCTATTCCACCTAATGTTTCACTAACAGCTTCAACAAGTCCAGTGATTAAACTAGTACCTCCAACTTGTATTAATGGTTCTCTTATATCAATTTCTTGAAGTTGTTGTTCATAAACTTGTTCAGATACACTGTGACATGCAGCTGCAGCAACATCTTCTTTTGATCCACCTGCAGCAAGGGTTGTAACTAAATCTTGTATACCAAATACAATACAATAACTGTTTAATTGTGCTCTTCTATAATTTCCTTTAACAGCTAATGGTCCTAATTCTGTAATATCAACATCTAATCTTCTACTAGTCATATCAAGGAATCTTCCAGATGCTCCTGCACAAATTCCCCCCATAGTAAAGTTATCAGGTATTCCATCATTTACTGTAATAACCTTATTATCCATACCACCAATATCTAATACTGTTGCTTCTCCTTTTTGATGGCCTGCAAGGTATACTGCTCCTTTAGCATTAACACTTAATTCTTCTTGAACTAGTTCTGCATTTAATTTTTTACCAATAGTTAATCGACCATAACCAGTAGTTCCAATTCCATCAATATCATTCCATCCGTATCCTGAGCTTTCAAATGCTTCATCTGCAGCTTTATTTACAGATTCCATAATATCTTTAGTTAAAGTCCAACCTGTACCTATTACTTTATTATTTTCCATTAACACTGCTTTTGTTGTAGTTGAACCTGAATCTAAACCTAATGTTAATCCTTCTTGTTTTTCACGTGCAAGAATACTTCTTCTAGTTACAGTGGTTGCTAAAGCTTCCATACGTATGAAAAGTTCATCTGCTTTAGTTCTTTCAGTAAATGAGTAAGTTACAACTGGTATACGAGTGTTATCTTGTAAGTATCTTCTGATTTCATTTCTTACAAGTGCTGCTTCAGCACAACGGAAACAAGAAGCTACAAAAACAGCATCAGGTTTACATCGACCTTCAACAATACTAACTGCTCTTGCTATCATTAATTTTAAACTTGAACTTTGTGCTGAGAAACCAAATTTTTCATATGCTTCATCAATATAATCTAAATCTATTTCTGGAAGTATGATTTCTGCACCAAAAGTTAATGCTGCTTTTTCTATTTCTTTTTGTATCCCACTATATTCTGTACCACAGGATACTAATGCAATTTTAACCATTTAGTAACCTCCTTTAGATTTTAAAGATGCTACAAGATCATCTTTACTCACTTTTCTTTCTTCTTCAGTTTTCATGTGTTCTTCAGAAGGTGTTTCTTCATTATTATTTTGAGTTTTTGAACTTTCTAATGGTTCCTCTTCAAGATTGTCTTCAGTGCTAATATCTTGATTTCCAGAACTTTCAATTTGTTTAGATTTTTCTTTTAAAGCTTCTGGATTATCCAAACTGTCTAAAAATTCATTAACTTGATTAACCATATCCATTGCACCTTCACGACTACTAGGATATTCAAGTTCTAATTGCGGAATATCTTTTTTACGTAAACAGAAAATACTTAATTCATTAGTACGTTGACAACCAACACAACCAAACCCATAAGGTGCACCATCAACAAGTATTGCTGCTTCTGCTTCATCTATAAGAGGGCCTATAATTGCCATTCTTCCACGAACACCAGAAGGAACTTCAATTGCAGCATATTGTAATCCTTTAATAGGATCTTCTTCAGTAATATTCATTGGAGGAGAATCTATTTCTGGATCTTTAATTTTCTTTCTCATTTCTTTTTGTAAAGCTAAAGCTGTATGACCTTTTCTTTCTATTAAATCTGCTAATACTAAAGAGTTAGGGGGATAAATTGCTACTTTCACCATATTAAATCACACCATTTTTTTTATTAAAATCATTCTTTTATTATTTTTTTTCTTTTTTTATTGATTCATTAACAATACTTTTAAATTCATCAACATCAATTGGTTTAGGTTTAACTATTTCAACAGGTCTTGGATTCTTTAATGCTTCACCAACATAATCCAAAAGTTCATATTCTCTTTCTAATTGGTGAAAACCTTCACGAGGACCTAAACGATGCCCTCTACAACGACGTGGGTCACCTGGTGCGAATCCACGATCTTTTGTAAAAATGTTATATGGATCTAATTTACGTATTTCAATAATTGCTTTTTTAACATCTTCTTTTTTCCCACTAACCATTGCACCATAACAGGTTTCTTTTATTGTGAGTGGTAATCCAAGTAAATGTAATTCACTTGTTAATTCACTTTCACTAACATTAGCTCGTGGTCCAAGAATAATCATACGATTTACAACTTCAGGATCTAAATCTTCAGAATCTAATTTTGGACTCATAGTAAGATGTGCTTCTGCTTCTTTCATAATTAATCCTTCCTTATATTCTTAAATCATAATATTTATTATTTTAATGCTTTTTTAATACTTTCATCCATCATATCAGTATCTTCAGGGAATTCTTCAGTATCTAATTCTTCTAATGTTTCTTCATCAATATGTTCAGGGTTAACTTCTCGTAGGTAAACTATATCATTCTCTTTTAAACCATGAATATCATTTAAATCAGATACTACTTCACCTATAATATTAGTTCCATCGAAAGGTTCCGCTGTAGGACCAAACTCATCATTATCCTTTGTACGAATTCCAATAATACCAAGATTCTTACGACTCATGTTAGTTACCCCAATACTTCCAGCTTTAACAATATCCTTTGGAGTGTTTTCAGGTAAAATACCTTTAGCTTCCCTATCATCACCTGCAAACATGAAAATATGCATATCTTGCACTGCAAAGTATACTTTTAAAGTTCCAATTGGTTTTTCAACTAATCCAGTTAATTTATCAAAGTACCATCTTGTACGTGGAGCTTTATCAGTCATTTTAATAAGAATTAAATCAGTTTTATTTAATCCTTTAGTTTGAACTTTTCCCGCTTTTATAATATCCATTGTTTCATTAGGGATTTGTTCAACTATAATAGCATCATCCTCAGTAACACCAACACGTTCCTGTTTAATACCCCTATTTTTTAATTCTTCCTCAACTTCTTTCTGTGTTTTTGTTAAAGTTTTAATAGGTTCAGGATTAGAATGAATTGTAATAACATCCCCATAACTTGCAATATCTATTAATTCCATACCTTTAACAACTTTACCTATTGTAGTGTGACTATTAACTCTAACACGATCTTCACGATAAATATAAATTTTTCCTTTACCTTTACCAGAATTACGTAAAGTTACAGTACCTCTTTTACGTTCTGTAATCTCTTCAACAGGTTTAGTGATTCCTTGTAACCAAAATTCTCCAATGAAAGAATTAGATTCATAATCAACCTTAATAGTATTATCATGAATAACTGAAAAGAATTGTTCAACAGATTTTGAAGAATTAACATTAGGTTCAACAAGACAATATGTGAATAATTGATTACCTTCAGCTAAAGGTGTGCTTAATTCACTAACAGAAGATGAATCTGTTACAGTACTACGCTCTATAATAGGTTCAACACTAATTATATCATCATCATCAGTTAATTGACGTAAAGTACGAACTCCACCAATAACTTTAGCAAAAACACCATTATTTGTACCTTCAGGAACACCATAAACATTTTCCATATCTTCTTTTGCAAAAATTATATGAGTCGCATCACGACTAAAACCAGAAAGACTTAATAAAACATCTCTATCCCAATATTTATGATTTTCTTTAGATGGAGTAAAATCAGTAGTAACAGGCCCTACTGCAACTTCATTATTACTAGTCCATCTAACACTTAAACCATTAAAATCAGAATAATGAGATTTCCAAAAATCAACTAAAGGTTTAGCTTCAGGAGCATCAGACAATTCTATAATAACACTACCTTTAGGAGATTTAATTTTATATTTATTAATATTCCCTTCTAATTCAGATTGTCCCTTAATTAAACAAATTAAACTACCTTGACTATAAGGAGCATTACTTATATTAATTGCATCCTTTATTGTAGAACCTTCAGGAATATCAACATCTTCACCATTAATTTTAACTAACATAAGTTTCCAAATCCTATTAACTTTTTTTTATTAACTTTTTTTTATAATTAAATTATATTTACCAAAAAAATGTATATACATTAACTTTTCTTTAATTTATAATACGGGATTAACCTTTTGATTAAATAAAACTAAACGTTCATCCTTATATTCAACATATAAAGATTTTTCACTAATTACATCACCAACAACAGACACAGTAAAATCAAATTTAGAAAGCATATCAATAACTCCTTGAGTATTCTCAACAGGAGAAGTTAAAACAAATGCTGCACCAGGATAAGATTTTAACCAATCCTCCCAATCCACTTTAGGATTTCGGGGAATAGATTCTAAACGAACACAAGCACCAACATCAGAGCATTCACATAACATTTCAAGAGTACCTAATACTCCAGGATTACTTATATCTTTACCTGCAGTAACAAGTCCAGATTCACCTAAATCTTTCATAACTTTAATTTGATTTTGAACTAAAGTTTCATCTTTTAAATAAGTAGTATCCCAATTTAAAGGGAAATCATGGTGTTGTCTTCCTTCAATATCTATAGCAACTAATACTTTATCTCCAACATTAGCCCCAAAACTGGTGATTAATTTATCTTTATTAGCAATCCCAATAATTGCCATTCCAATAGAATCAAAATCTGCATCAGGGTGAAGATGTCCACCAACTAAAGGAATATTAAATTTTTCACAACCATCTTTAATCCCTTTCATAAGCTCATCATAAATTTTATCATGCTTAATTGATAATATATCCACCATTGCTAAAGGTTTTCCACCCATTGCTGCAATATCATTAACATTAACAAGAACACTACAATATCCTGCCCAGTAAGGATTTGTGTTCATCAATTGACCCCATATACCATCTGCTGCAAAAAGTATCACTTGATTATTCCCAATATCAATAGCTGATGCATCATCACCAAAGTCTAATAAAACATTCCCTGAAATGTTATAAACAGATTTTAGAGAGTCTGTAACTTTACTTATATCATTTTTTCTGGTTACACCATTAAAAGACTGAAGAGATTTTATAAGATCCTTTAAATCCAAAAACATACACCTCATAATTTCTAAAAGATAATAAATTATAAAATTTTATATTAATTAACTATTTTAAAATCACAATTTAT
>NZ_DAZC01000028.1:0-12929 GCF_002508845.1 Methanobrevibacter sp. UBA417 | reverse complement strand
AATTTATATTATTTACTATTTTAGTAATTGTTTCAAAAATTTCATTAAGCTTCAAAGTTTTAAAATCATCCAAGTTACAATCCTTTGGATATTGAATTTCTAAAATTTCATTGAAATTAAAAACTTTATCAAAAATTTCAGCTCCAACAATATCATCATAACCAGATTCTACTTGTATAATTTTAGATTCATTTTTAACAAAACCATGTTCTACAACTTTATCTAAATCCCCATCTGTTATTCCAATAATTGGGACATTAAAACGATAAAGAATATCTGAAGTCACTAAAGTTGTATCATCACCTACAGTAATAACTAAATCATTATCTTTTAGTTTATAAATATCTTCAGCAGCATGATCTAAGTAAGCAATACTTAAAATTGTAGAAGAATTATCCTTGTTTAATACTCGAGGTTCAATATCATCACTTCTGCGAAGTAAACCTGTTTTAATAATTGCAGTATTTAAATCTATTTTCCCTAATTTATCCACACCGTGTTGTTTAATATTCCCTCCAATAATATCTGTAATAATACCATCTTTTGCAACAAGAGTTAACTTATCAGATGAAGATTTTCCAATAACCATTCCATTTACAAGGATATTTTCACCTGGACTTACTCCATGAACTGGACGAACAATATTACCTTTTAAATCTGGAATATTATTAGTAAAATGTTTTAACCTTACATCTTCAGGTGTTACGATATTTAATTCTAATTGACTAGCTAGTTTAATTGCAAAATCATCAGCAGTTAAAGTTTTATATTCACTTCTAGCACCAGGATGTATATTTAATTTAGTTTCATTACCATCCCAAACAATAACACTACCATCATTTTCCCCTGGACGTTCAATTTGTATGACTGGTGTTAAATCATCAGTTAAATATTGACTATAATGATTAAAAACTTTATAACCAAACACTTGACCTGTTGTGGAAGATTTACCATAATTTAATAAGAAAATACAATCTAAATTTTCATCCTTAAATTTCTTTAATGATTGACTAGGAAGTAATTTCTCTTTAATATTTATCACATTTTCAAGGGAAGCATCAATAACTGCAGTTCTTCCCATTGTTCCACCTAGCCTACAATGAATATTACCATAATTTGATAATATATCTAAAATATATAAAGCATACCCTGAATCTATAATATTCGGGCCATGTACTACTACTCCAATTTCCATAAATAATAAACCTACAAAAACAAATTTTCTTTTATAATTACTTTTTTATTCTGCGTTTAAAAAGTGAAGACCCACACACTTCACAATCTTCATAAGGATAATCTTCAGGATAATCCCGTTTACAACCATTACAAGTTTTAACCCAATTATACACACCATTAATACCTTTAGTAATAATACTACTATAAGGAATACCTATAATCTTTAAAACATTCTGTATAGAATAATCATCAGTTAAAACTTTAACATTACTATTAGTATTCTGAATATCTAAGGCTAAAGCTATTAAATTCTTATCCGGTTCAGATAATCTTAAACTATCCCCAGATTTTTTAATAATTTCATCTAGTTCTAACTTAAATTTATCATTAGGATTACGGACAATTAAATTACCCTCATCAATTGCTTGATTCAAACGTATTTGAGACTTTAAATCCTTAACTTCATGAGTTATATCAGATACTGTATAATTAACATTATTACCCGGTTCATAACCATTAATAAAAGCAGAAGCATCTAAAACATAAACAACATTATTCATATTAATTATATATAGATAATAAAAAATATATACCTTACTCGGAAAAAATAATTCTAAGAAAAAATTAAGGATAGGATGTAAATAAAAATGATAAGCGAAACAATGGAATCCCATAAAAAAGATAGTCCCTCAGATATAAAATGTGGAATCATCACATTAAGTGATAGTTTAAAAGAAAAAGGTAATGAAGGAATAGAAGAAGATTTATCAGGACAATATTTATTTGAAAGACTAAGTGAAAAATATGAAGTATCCGCATATGTACTTATAGCAGACGAATCAGATAAATTAATACAAGCTATATCTAATATGAATAGTAAAGGAATAGATGTAATTTTCACAACAGGTGGAACAGGACTTGAAAGTAGAGATATAACTATTGAAACATTAGTTCCAAGATTTGATAAAGTAATACTCGGTTTTGGGGAAGAATTCCGTCGAAAATCCTTTGAAAAATTAGGTTCCGGAGCATTACTATCCAGATCAACTGCTGGAATTTATAATAAAACAATCATTTTTGCATTACCCGGTTCACCTAATGCTGTTGAAATGGGTTTAAATTTAATATATCCTGAAATAGGACATCTTGTAAAACATGCAAGAAAATAAGAAAAAATAAAATAATTAAAAAAATTCATTAACACTAATTAAAGGTTCTAAAAGAATATTTGCATCTTCAAATGCCTCAACAGCACCTTCTTCACGGTCAACACAAACAAAAGCTCTACTAACATTACCACCATTATCTTGGATTGCATGTATAGCTTTAAGTAAAGATCCACCAGTTGTAGTAACATCTTCTACAACAATAACATCATCACCTTCACATAATTCACCTTCAATAAGTTTACTAGTACCATAACCCTTTTTTTCTTTACGTATCATAAGTAATGGAATACGTGACTCTAAAGATACAGCAGTAGCTATAGGAACAGCACCTAAAGCAGGTCCTGCAACTTTATCAATATTATCATCACTTATTTTATCAGTAATTAATTTAGCAATAGTTGATAATATTTCAGGATTAGTGATTGCTTTTTTCATATTAACATAATAATTACTTTTTTTACCACTAGCTAGAGTGAAATCTCCCTTTTCAAAAACTTTATTTTCTTTTAAAATTTGAATTAAATAATCTTTATTTGACATAGAAATCTCTTAATAAAAAAAAGTTTTTTTTATTCCTCTTCGGATAAATCTTTTAATAATATTTTATCCCCAACTTTACTCACCATATCTACGGGAATAATATCTTCACTTTTTTTAATATTCATTTTTTCTTTAATATTGCCTTTATTAATTACTAAACCTGTTATTTGATATGTTTCAGGATCTATTTCAAAATCAACAACTTTTCCAAGTATAGTAACATTTAAATTTAATACTTCTTTTCCTAAAATTTCTTTAGTTCTCATTTTATAAACACAACTCCTAAAATCATTATTTTATTTATTTTTAAAAAACGGTTCTCTTTAATTTAATAATATTATTTTATACATTCTAATTATTTATACCTTTAAAAAAGTTTGACATTATTAAAGGTAAAAAAAAATAATTAAAAAAAAGTGTTAAATTGGAGAAAATATTTTAATAAGAATCTAAATCTTCTTCAGTAATTCCTTTATCCTGAAGACGTTCTTCTTCATCTTCATCCCCTTTATTCCAATTAACAATACCATAAACCACACAAAGAAGTGTAGATAAAATTATTAAAACATAAACACCCCAAATCCATGGATCAGATATACCAAAAACCATCATTAGGATTCCTCCTTAACTTTCTTCTTATTAAAACCTTTAAATGAATTTGTTAAATATTTTTCATCTAATGGTTTTGTGAGTAAGGAAACTACAACTAAAAAGATTATACTAATTGGTAATGCAATTATCATAGTATCAACATAAGGCCAAGGCATAGTTGATATTAACATAGGATAACCAGTTAAGAATTTACAAATTCCTAAAGATGTTGCAGTTTTTCCAAAGACAAATATTAACCAGAACAAACTTGAGAATACTCCAGCTAATATACTTGCAATAGCTCCTTCACGAGTTGCACGCTTCCAATAACATGCCGCCAAATAAGCAGGAAGGAAAGAAGCAGCACAAACACCAAAGAATAAACTAGTACCTAAAGCTACTATACTTCCAGGTAGGGATAAACCTATAATAAGAGATAATACTATAGCTACAAGAATACCTATTTTAGAAAATGTAGTAGATAAATTATCAGATAACTTACGTTTATGTAAAGTTTCAATTATATCATGCCCTAAAGCGGTTCCTTGAGTATGATACTGACCACTTAATGTACTCATGGAAGCTGCAATCAATGTTAAAAGGAATAAATATACAAACCATTCAGGCATTGCCATGGAAATAAATGTAGGAATTATTTTATCAATATTACCTGCAACCATATTTACTGCAATTTTTCCAAAATTATCAAAGAAAAACACATTAGAAAGGGATCCAACAATATATGCAGTAGTTGGTATTAATGCAATGAAAACTCCTCCAATTAAAATAGAACGATTTAATTCTTTATCAGATTTCACTGTCATAAATCTTACTGCAAGTGATGGTTGTGCAAGTGCACCAATTCCAACCCCTAAAATTGTAGTTGTTACAAGATTCCACCAATAAGGTGAAGATAATGTAGGGAAAGAAGTCCATCCCGTTCCCCCATCAGCCGCTGCCGCAGCTGGATATAAATGAACCATATTAGATAAAGCCATGTTTGCATGAGATACTCCACCTAATTTCACATATACAAATACAAGTAAAATAGCCATACTAACAAACATGATAGTTCCTTGAAGAGCATCAGTATACATAACTCCCTTAATACCACCATAGAACACATACACTGCAATAATTAAAGATAAAATCAGAAGTGATAAACTAAAATTAAGAGCTAAACTAGTTTCCATAAATCTAGCAGCACCAATAAGAACAACTGCAGCATATAATGGCATACCACAGAATATAATTAAACCACTAGCAACTTGTATAAAACGACTATTAAATCTACGACCTAAAAATTCAGGAAATGTAACACTACCTAAATTATGTCCAATACGACGTGTTCTTTTACCGAGAAATGCAAATGCTATAAATATTCCAACTATAACATTTAACCATGCTAACCATAAAATTCCCATACCATATTTACCAGCAATTCCCCCAAAACCAACAATAGCAGCCGTAGATATAAATGTTGCCCCATAACTTAAAGCCATAATATAAGAATTAGTATCACGACCGGCTATTAAAAAGTCTTCTGAAGAATTTGTTCTTTTATAAGCAAGATAACCTATAAGGATTACCATTATAAAATATATTGCAAATATTGCAATTAACAAAGAATAATTCATAAAATTTTAACCTCATATACATAATAATAAATAAAAAAAACTATAAAAGATGAAAGCTACTAAAAATGTACATTTAATTATTTCACCCCAAAAAAATAGGTAGTACAATATAAAAGAATTAACCATCATTTTAAGTTATTAATAATTTATAACTAAAATAATATTTAAATATTCTATATAATATATTAATAATTCAAAAATTTATAAACATTAAATAATAAAAATAAATAAAGTTATAAAATTAAAGATTCATGTTTTAAAAAAAATTTTTATATGAGGATAAAAAATATGATTTGGAATGAAGCCGCAGAATGTATGGACGAAGAAGATAAAAAGGAATTACAATTATCATTACTACAACAAACCGTAAAAAGAGCATATGATAATGTACCTTTCTATAAAAAATTATTAGATGATGCAGGGGTAAAACCTGAAGATATAAAAACATTGAAAGATATTGAAAAAATACCATTCACAACAAAAACTGACCTTAGAGCAGCATACCCATTTAAAATGTTTGCTGTACCAGATGAAGAAATTGTGGAAATACACACATCTAGTGGAACAACAGGAGTACCAACAGTATCAGGTTACACAATAAAAGATTTAGATATATGGGGAGAAATGACTGCAAGAGGACTTGGAATGTGTAATGCAACCAAAAAAGATAGAATCCAGAATTGTTATGGTTATGGATTATTCACTGGAGGTTTTGGAATACATTACGGTGCAAGAACCGTAGGATGTACTGTAATCCCAATAAGCGCAGGAAACACAAAAAGACAAGTAGATACCTTATTAGATTTCCAAAGCACAATATTAACATGCACTCCCTCATATGCAGCATATATCGGAGAATACCTTAAAAAAGAAGGTTACAAACCAGATGATATAAGCTTAAAATATGGAGTATTCGGAGCAGAAATGTGGACCGAAGAAATGAGAAAAGGAATAGAAAAAAGTCTCGGAATAACAGCATTAAATATTTATGGACTAACTGAAGTAATGGGGCCAGGAATAGCAATAGAATGCCCAGAACAAACAGGACTACATGTAGCAGATGATCATTTCTACCCAGAAATTATAGATCCTAAAACTGGAGAAACATTACCAGATGGAGAAAAAGGAGAATTAGTACTTACAACTTTAACACGGGAAGGTTCACCAATAATCAGATTCCGTACAAAAGACATAACCACTTTACATAAAGGTAAATGTGCTTGTGGAAGAACAAGTTGTAAAATAGAACGTATAACTGGAAGAAGTGATGATATGCTTAAAATTCGTGGAGTTATGGTTTTCCCATACCAAATCGAACGTGCATTATTCAAAACTGAAGGCATAGAACCAACCTATCAAATCCATGTAACAAGACCAGGATTACTTGATGAAATTGAAGTGAAAGTAGAAGCATCACCAGATATGTTCTCAGATGAAATGAAAGAATTAAGCACACTTGAAAACACATTAAGTAAAAATATACATAATGAAATAGGATTAAGAGTAAATGTAACACTTGTTGAACCAGGATCATTACCTAGAAGTGAAGGAAAAGCAATAAGAGTAATTGATGAACGTAACTTTGAATAAGGAAAAAAATAATTTTTAAGGGAATGAAATTTATGAAAATAAAACAACTATCAGTATTCATAGAAAACAAAGAAGGTAGACTTAAAAACGCATTAAATGTATTATCTAAAGAAAATATTAATATTCGAGCATTATCTGTAGCAGATAGTGAAAAATATGGTATACTCCGTTTAATCGTGAATGACAACGAAAAAGCAAAAAAAGCATTAGAAAAAGAAAATTTAATTGTGAAAGAAACAGAAGTTATTGTAGTTGGCATACCAGACAAACCTAATGGATTAAACCACATACTTGAAATATTAGAAAAAGACGGAATCAATGTTGAATATATTTATGCATTCGTAAGTACAAAAGCAGATGAAGCAGTAGTAGTTATGAAAATTGAAGACATTGAAAAAGGTTTAAAATTATTAAAAGAAGCAAATTCAACAATCTTAACTAGAAAAGATATAAATAATTTATAAATAAAATTAAACCTTTAAAATTTTTTTCAAAAGATACACCTGAATGGAGCTTAATAAAACATGGAATTCTGCCCTAAATGTGGAAAAATGCTAATTCCCAAACATAATCAAGTAAAATGTAGCTGTGGATACAGTAAAAACTTAAACAAAAAAGATATAGAAGAACAGTACACGATGGCTGGAGAAAAAAAACATAACGAAGAAGTTGTTTTAATTGATGGGGATGTTGTAACCTTACCAACAACAAAAGGAAAATGTTTTAAATGTGGAAATACACAAATAGCTTGGTGGATGCGCCAAACAAGAAGTGCTGATGAAGCACCAACTATTTTTTACAGATGTACAAAATGTAGAAACACTTGGAAAGGACATGACTAAAAAAAATGGGAAAATTAATTAATTATTAATCTATTTTTTCCTACCTACCACTTTTTTTAGAGTCAAATATATATTAAAAAATAGTTTTAAAAAAAAATGGGAAAAATAGAATATTTATTCAATAAAATTATTTTAGACATGTAAATATATAATCTTGAACAATATCTCTTTTAAAATTCTTTTGGAAATCATGTTTAACTGTTTCAAAAACCCTGCTTCCCTTAGAAGTTAAATTATAAAATTTAACTTGATGATTATTATGCATACCTTCATGACTTTTAAGTAACCCTTCTTCTTCCATTTGATTTAATATGGGATAAACTTTACTATGACTAACATTTTTAATTAAACCAGCTTCAATTTGGGGTTTAAAAAATTCATCTATTTTTTTCATCAAATTGTAACCATGAAGAGATTTTTTTGAAAGATTCCATACAATTAAACTTCTCATTATACCATTAGAAATATTTTTAATTAGGACTTTATTTTCTTTAAATAATAAATGTGTTTCATCTTCATTAATTAATTCATCATTCCTCATAGTAAATTCACCATTAATAATATAGAAATTTTCATATCATTAATTTAAATTTTTTTTATAGAAAATTTAATTACGTACTAATAATACATCAGTACTTGCAGTTACAACAACTCTTTCAGCTACACTTCCTAATAAAAACTTTTGAACTCCACTTCGTCCAGATCCGGATATGATAATTAAATCTACATCATCTTCTTCAGCTACTTCAACTATTTTTTCAGCTGCAAAACCTACAACAACTTTTGTGGTGATATTACAATCTGAATCAAATTGTTGTTTCATGTGTTCTACATTTTTTTGAGCTTCTTCATAGAATGTTTTATTTATATCATCAATATGTTCTTTTTTTTGGAATACATAAGGGACTAATTTATTAGCAACTGATAATATAATTATTTCCCCATTGGGATTTAATACTTTTTTTACTCTTGAAATTTCTTCTTCTGAATATTCTGAACCATCTGTAGGTAATAAAACTTTATCATACATATTTTTTTCCACCTTAATTTTTTTTATTATCCTTTTATTTTAAGGATAAAAGTTAACATGTATAATTTTATACATGTTGATAAAAAAACCTATAGTTTAAATAGTATATAAAATTAACGAAAAAAGAATAAAAATAAAAAAAAGAATAAAAAATATTTAAAATTTAATATTTATAAAATCCTTCACCAGCATTAATACCAGTTTTTCCAGCATCAATTTTCTCTTTAAGCATAGCTGCTATTTTTCCCTCAATAGTTTCAATATCAGATGCATTAGGGTTCATAATAACAATATTATAAGCAGTAGTTAAACCTACAATATCTAAAATTCTGAAAGGTCCAATAGGTGCACCTGTAGCAAGTACCCAAGTTTTATCAATAGTTTCAGGATCAGCTACACCTTTTGCATATAACATTTCAGCAGCATTTAAAAATGGAACTAACATAGAGTTAAGTATATAACCAGGTTGTTCTTTTTTAAGTTGTAAAGGAACCATACCAATTTTCTCAGCAAAATCAACCACTATATCATAGTATTTTTGATCAGTACCAGCATGCCCCATAACTTCTGCAGTATTATTCTTCCAAATAGAATTTGCAAAATGTAATGCAAGATATTTTTCAGGACGACCAGTATACTCAGCAAATGCACTAGGAAGTAATGTAGAAGAATTAGTAACAATAATAGTTTTATCCGGAATATTTTTAGCTAATTCTTGATAAAAAGGAATTTTTTGTTTTGGATCTTCAGCAATTGCTTCAATAATTAAATCAGCATCATTACCTGCTTCAGCATAACTTGTAGTTAAAGTTATATTATCATATGCTAATTCAGCTTTATTTTTCAATTCATCGATTTCATCATCAGTTAAATCTTTTTTATCAGTAAACCCATTACAATATGCACTTGGGTCTGTTTTCATTTGTTCAAGAGTTGTTAAATATATATTTTTTACTCTTTCAAGTTTAGGTTTAGCTCTTCCAATAGATCCTTCACTTCGTAACCAAATTGTTACATTGAATCCTTTAAAAGCAGTTTGAAAAGCTATTTGACTACCTAAAACTCCTCCACCTGCAACTACTATATTTTTCATACTCATTTATTAAACCTCCAGCAATTATAAATAAACATGTAAACCTAGGTTTTATAAGTATATAAAATAATATGATTTGATTTTTTAATGAATAAAAATATAAAAAATAGAAAAAATTGCGAATAAAAAAAATAAAAATTTAAAAAAAATGTAATGAAAAGAAAAATTTAAAATTCTCTTAACATTTTAGCTATTTCTTCCTTTTGATAACCTAATTTTAAAAGTAAGTTTTTAATAGAATCATCAGGTTTCTTACCATGAATTTCTTTCCAATTCTTAAAATCATTTTTCACAATAGCATTAACAAGTAATTGGATAGTAATTAAATCATCACCATCTATTGCAACTAATATTTCTTTTCCATTAAAGTATCTTTCAGGATCTACAAGGTCAAATTTTCCAGCACTTTTATCCCACTTAATTATTGCATTCTTTATTTTATATGACATGATTAAAAGTCTCCTAAAAATTTATATATTTTACTTAACAGCATTATATCCATTTTCAATAGCTTTAATATTCATTTCATGGAATTTAGGTTTAAGATTATTTTTCATAGCTTTAATAATATCGTTTTTAGATAAAATGAAATCATCACTAGCTGTTAATGCACCTAATAATACCATATTCAATGATAAAATACTTCCAGCATCTTCAGCTAATTGATTACCATTAAGAGGATGCACATTATTATATTCTTGTTTTAAAGTAGGAATAATCTCATTTTCAACAGATGGATATCTTTCACCTGTTTGTGAAATTGTTGAAGGGACAATAGGTATTGTGTTAAAAACAATTTTAGTATCATAATTTGCTTTATTCAAACCTCGAACAACTTCTATTGGTTCAAAACCAAGAACCATATCAGCTTTATGATTCTCAACAATACTACTTTTATAATCACCAATTCGAAGTTCAGTAGAAACTGAACCTCCTCTTTGACTCATACCATGAATTTCACTCATTGCAACATCATAACCTTGAGCCATTGCAGCTTCACCAATAACAACACTAGTCTTAATGATTCCCTGACCACCTACACCACAGATGTAAATATTATAAGTACCATTAGACATAACTATTCACCATCCTCTTTTTTAGCTTTTATAGCTTTTTCCGGACATATTTGAGCACATGCCACACATCCAAAACACATATTACTATCAATAACTACATCATCACCTATTTTAGATATTGCAGGACAAGCCAATTCATCCACACATTTATAACATTTTGTACAATTATCTTGAATACTCATTGGTTTTCGTTTTTTAATCCCTTTAATAAGTGTACATGGGAATTGTGTTATTACAACACTAACTCCTTCATATTCTAATGCTTCTTTATAAATATCAATAGTTTTTCTTATACTATGAGGATTAGTTGTTCTAATAAATTTAACACCAATAGCTTCAACTAATTTCTCAATATTTATTGCAGGAGCTTCATCCCCAACACCATCAACAGGTAATCCAGGATTTGGTTGGCCTCCAGTCATAGCAGTTATACGATTATCTAATATAGTTACAACTAAATTCTTATTATTATTATGAACAGCATTAATAAGAGGAGCTATTCCACTATGGAAAAATGTACTATCTCCAATAAAACTACAAACATATTGATTAGTGGATTTACTAAATCCACATCCATCACCAATACTGGAACCCATACTTAATAAGTAATCTGCAGCATTATACGGTGGACTAATACCTAAAGTATAACATCCAATATCAGAAGCAAAAACCATCTCAGATTCAGGTATTTCTAATTCTTCTGCAGCTTTACCAATTGAATAATAACTTGAACGATGAGGACAACCAGCACATAAAGTTGGTTGACGATTAGGAATAGAATCTTTTAATTCTTTTATTGCAGGGGAATCTTCATTATCTTCAAATTCATAATAATTTAATATTCTGTTAAATGATTCTTTAACAATATCTTGACTATACTCATGAACAAAAGGGAATGTTCCATTTCTTTTCCCATAAACTGGAATATCTAAACCATTTTCTCCAAGGATTGCTAAAACACTTATTTCAAGTATTGGATCTACTTCTTCAACTATGAAAATTCCATCTAAATCTTTCACAAAATCTAATATTAAATCTTCACTTACAGGATATGATAATCCTAATTTAAGTATATCAATACCTAATTTATCCTTGTTGATTACATCATATGCATAATTAAAAGCACTACTACTTGAAATTACACCAAATTTACCATATAACTTTGCAGGAGTACCAATATTATCAAAATGATAGACTTTATTTAATTCAGATTCAAATGCAAATTTTTCTAAAGAATCTATCTTATTTACAAGAACTGTGTGCATATCTAATGCATTTGCAGGTACAGGAACATATTGACTTGGATTTTTATCAAAGTGTCCTCTAGGCCAATATTCACCATCCCGTATATCTTCCTCAGATTTAGGAATGTCTCCTAATGTTACTGGTCCTCTCATATGAGATACTCGTGTTGTTGTTCTAACAATTACAGGTAATCCTATTTCTTCAGATAAATTATAAGCATAAACCATCATGTCTTTTACTTCTTGAGGATTACTTGGTTCTAAAACTGGAAGATTGGATTGTCTTGCAAAGTTTCTTGTATCTTGCTCATTTTGAGAAGAGAAAGTTGATGGATCATCTGCAACAAGTATAACCATTCCAGCATTCACCCCACTATATGCAGTAGTCATTGCAGAATCACTTGCCACATTCATCCCAACATGTTTCATGAAAGTAAATGATCGCAAATTACTTACAGCAGCAGTTGCTGCTATTTCCATTGCTGTTTTTTCATTTGCTGAGAATTCAAAATACATATTAGCATTTTTTGCTGTTAAAGATAAAATATTACCTATTTCTGATGAGGGTGTTCCTGGATAAGTTGCACTTACTTTTACTCCAGACTCAAAAGCACCACGTACTGCTGCTTCATTTCCAAGCAAAAATAGTTTTTCTCCTTTTTCACCTTTTGTTAATTTTTCATAACTCATAACGATTTCACCAATTATTAATAAAAAATTTCAAATTTTATATAAAATTATAATATAATTATCTTTAGTTTTAATAATAAATATATATTTTTATAATGGCTCTGTCAAAAACTTAGTTGATTTTATTTTTTGAAATATTTTGACTCATAATTTTTTTAAGCTTTTTTATGGCTTTAATTATGATTTAGAAATAGTAAATTTAATATATTAAGTGGAGCCAATATATTAATATGACTAATAAAAAAATAAAA
>NZ_DAZC01000022.1:0-18527 GCF_002508845.1 Methanobrevibacter sp. UBA417 | reverse complement strand
TTAATAATTATTTTAGTTAATCATATTAAATTAATCTTATTGTAGTTTATAAAAAATTTTATTAAATAAATAAATATAATAAAAATTAAAAAATATAAAAACGGAGGGTTACTTAGTTTATGGATATTGAAAATACTATTAAAAAAGAAAGTCATTTTCTCACTGAATTTAAATTTGAAGCCGGTGATGTTCTAAGAGGGGTTAAAGTTGAATATGGGACATTAGGAACACCAAAATATGATAAATATGGTCGTGTTATTAATGCTATTGTTTATTGTCATGGTTCAAGTGGAAGTTATAAATCTGTTCGAAGAATCAATGAAATAACCGGTCCTGGTGAAGTAATTGATACTGATAAGTTTTTCATAATAAGCATGTCTACTTTAGGATCACCTGGAAGTGCTAGTCCATCTACTACTTCATTAGGTCATAATTTTCCAAAGTACAATATAAAAGATATGGTTAATTTTCAAATTAAATTTTTAAAAGAAAAATACAGAATTAATCATATTATTGGAGTCATTGGTAATAGTATGGGAGGATTTGAAGCATTAACTTGGGCAACTGAATATCCTGATTTTATGGATTTCACTATTTCTTTAGCAAGTAGTTATAAAACTGCAGGTCATAATTATGCTTTATCTAAATTCATGAATCATATAATAGAAACTGACCCTGATTATAATGAGGGTAAATATTCTAAAAAATTAGCTAGATCTTTACGTTTAGCTTCTGAATCAGTCTACACTTTTGGACAATCTAAATCTTATTATAGGGAATGTTCCAATGATGAAATAGATGAAGAAATGATTATGTTAGCTGAAGAAGGTGTTTTAGATGATCCTAATGATTTAATTTATAATAATAATGCTTCTTTAAATTATGATATTGAGAAAGATTTAGGAAAATTAAAATCTAAATTATTAATAATAGCAATTGAAGGTGATGAATTTTTCCCTCCTGAATTAGATGGAATTCCATTACATAATATTGTTTCAGGTTCTGAATTAATTATTTTCAAATCATTACATGGTCATCTTGGATCTTATGAGTTAAAACAAGTTAGTGATAAAATAGAGGATTTCTTAAAAGAATTTAAAGAATAAAATTTTTTGGAGGGTTTTATTAAAATGATTGTGAAATTAGTTGATTATGGTATAGAATCTAATAATATTGGTTATATTACTTATAATATTTCGGATTTAGATAAGAATTCTCTTAGTTTTTTATATAATAATTTAACAGATGGGGAGAAAAAACTTAAGGATGATTCTTTAATTTTAACTATGAAATACTCTGAAAAGTTTTATCCGTTTAATGTTGATGGATTTCAAATAAAACCTGAAGATTTTGTGGCACGTGAAGAAATTGAAATGAAATATTTTTTATCAAGTTTTCTTGAGGATATGGGATAAAAAAAGAATAAAAAGAAGTGATTTAATTTTTAATGTATAGGGAAAGGTTTTTTTATTTAGATGCTTGTATCATTTTGTTTACTGCATTGAAAGATTTTTCCCGAATATCTTCTGGGACTTTTACAATATGTTCTTCATTTTGAAGAGCATTTTTAAGATTTTTTAGGGTATGTAATTTCATAGTTTCACAGATTGCATCTGAAAGTAGAGGATATAATTTTTTACCAGAAGTTTCATTCTCTACTCTTGTCATGAAATCAATTTCTGTTCCTATAATAAATTCATCTTTCTCTGAATTTTTAATATGATTTAACATTCCACCAGTACTTAACACGTAATCTGCAGCATTTTGAACTTCTATATCACATTCTGGGTGTACAATAACATCTGCATTTGGATGTGTTTTTTTAGCATTATCAATATCTTTTACTTCATATTTTTTATGTACGTAGCAGTGACCGTCTCCTGGTATTGGTATGATTTTTTTGTCGGTTTGTTTTTCCACGTATCTTCCAAGGTTTGTGTCTGGTCCGAATAGTATTGTGTCTGAATCTAAACTTTCTACTATTTTTAATGCATTTCCACTGGTACATAATATGTCTGATTCGGCTTTTGCTTCAGCTAAACTATTAACATATAATACAACTGGTGCTTTAGGGTATTGTTTTTTTGCTTCTTTTATTTGTTCTGCATTTAACATGTGTGCCATTGGGCATTCTGCTTCAACATCTGGTATGAGGATTTTTTTATTTGGATTTAGTATATATGCTGTTTCTGCCATGAAGTCTACTCCACAGAATACGACTATATCTTTATCTTCTATTTCAGATGCTTTAATACATAATTCTAGTGAGTCTCCAAGGAAATCAGCTACTTCTTGGATTTCTTTTGGTTGGTAATTGTGTGCAAGTATTATTGCATTTTTTTCTTCTTTTAATTTAAGAATTTCTTCAATCAGTATTTTATTTTCCATTTTTTTCTCTTCCCTACTTTTTTTATATATTTTATGAATCATTATATTAAAATAAGTACTATATAACTATTGTTATAAAAATTTTTTTATTTAAAAAAAATTATTCCATTCATACTTTCTTTTCAATTTTCAAGACTTTATTCTTATTATGTTTTTCAATAATCTGTCTGACTTCATCACCTAATTCTAAAGTATATTCACTAACTTTAGTATAATCATTAACCCAAATAAATAGTTTAACTTGACTTCCAAATTCACTTATATCCATATCATAAACTATTGGTTTTTTTCCAGACATTACCCAAGATTTTTCTTCAAATTTTTCAACAAAATCATCACTAAATGCTTTCAAATCAATTCCAAAAGGAACCAATACTTCTAATACTATTTTATTTAATTCTAATTTAGGATAATTTACATACATTTCAGTATTTAATGTGCTGTTAGGTATTGTTACTCTAAATCCATCAACTGTTATAATTTCAGTGTTTCTGAAAGTAACTTTTGAAACTTTACCTTTTAAATCATCCACACTAATAATTTCTCCAACTTTAATATTTTTATCTGTAATTAAAAATATTCCACCTATAAAGTTACTGAAAACATCCTTAGCAGCAAAACCTACTACAATACCAATTAAACCTAAACTAATAATTATTCCTTGTAAATCTATTCCTATTAACTTTAAAATCCAAGCTAATGCAAAAATTAGGATTATATATTTTAATAAATCAGTAATTAAATATAATATGGTTAAATCCATATTGAATTTTTTCCAAAACTTTGTAATTATACTACTTAAAATATGTAAACTTATATAAGCTACAATTAAAATGATAATAATGTAGAAAAAAGTGTCTAAAAAACTTAGATCTAATATTTGGGATAATGTTGGAATCATAATATAATCTTCTTTATTTTATCTTTAAAGTTCTATCTTCATGAAATCATATGCAACTACACTATTTTTAAAAACTTCAGATGCTTCTTTTTCTATAGTTAAAGTATTCGTATAACGAGTACTGAAATGTGTTAAAATTAACTGTTTAACATTTGCTTTTTTCGCTATATTTGCTGCTTCTTTAGATGTTGAATGAGAGTGATCTTTTGCTTTTTCACAATCACTGGAATCATAAGTTGATTCATGTATTAATATATCGCTATCTTCTGCTAGTTTCACAATTCTTTCATTAGGTCTTGTATCTCCAGAATATGTTATTTTCCTACCTTTTCTTGGAGGTCCTAACACCATTTTAGGGGTTATTTCTTGACCATCAACTATTACAGACTCGCCATTATGTAATTTTCCAAAATCAGGACCAATTGGAACACCTAATTCTATTGCTTTTTCTCTTAAAAATCGTGGTTTCTTTTTTTCAGTAATAGAGTAAGCTAATGCTGGAACATTGTGGTCTGCAAATGCACATTCTATAATATATTCCTCGTTGTCTATTACTTCTCCTTCTTCTAAAATTTCATGAAAATTTAATGGGAAATTTATTACAAAATAACCTATATGTTGAATTGCATTAAATAGGGCATTTACTCCTTTAGGACCATATACATCTAAAGGTTTCTCCCTACCTCTAAAACCCATTGATTGTATAAGTCCAGGTAACCCAAGTATATGGTCTCCATGGAAATGTGTTATGAAAATTTTTTCTATTTTCATTGGACTAATATGGGCATAAGTTAATTGTTTTTGTGTTCCTTCACCACAGTCAAATAATATTACTTCACCAAATGCTTTTAAACTTATGCTAGAGTGGTTTCTTTGTTTACTTGGTACTGCAGATGCTGTTCCTAAAAATTCAATTTCCATATAAATTTTTCCTTTTTTTTAAGAATTATAAAAATTCGTCTTTAATATTTATATTTCTCATTTAATATAAAATTAAATACTAATAAATAATATTAAATTTAAATTAAATATTATAAATAAATCTTTTTTGTTATAAATTTATTAATAAGATTTTAAGGGATTATATATGGATGAAATAATTAAGTATATGTTAACAGAAGATGAAGGTTATGGAGATATAACTTCTAATGCTTTAATAAATTCAGATATTGTTGTTGAAGGTTTTATATTATCTAAAGATACAGGTATTCTTGCAGGTATTAATATTATTAAAGAAATTTTTGAAGAATATAATGTTTCTATATTAAGTAGTTTGAATAATGGAGATATTATTAAACCAGGGGATAGATTAATAGAATTTAAAGGTTTAGCTAAAACTATTTTACTTATAGAACGTACAGTTCTTAATCTTTTAATGAGAATGAGTGGCGTGGCTACTAAAACATTTAATATTGTAAATGAAGTTCATAAAATTAATCCTAACTTAAAAATTGCAGGTACAAGAAAAACTTCTCCAGCTTTACAAAAATTTGATAAAGAAGCTATAATTATTGGGGGAGGAGATCCTCATAGAAATGGTTTAGATGATATGGTTTTAATTAAAGATAATCATATTGCTATTGTTGGGGGCGTTGCTGAAGCATTAAAACTTGCTCATTGTAATGTTAGTTTTTCTAAAAAAATAGAAATTGAAGTTGAAAATAGTGATGATGCAGTAATTGCAGCTAAAAATGGTGCAGATATTGTAATGTTTGATAATATGAATCCTGATGAAGCTCTTAAAACATTGAATATATTAAAAAATGAGGGTTTACGTGATAATGTATTAGTTGAATTATCTGGTGGGATTACTGAAGAGACTATTCTTAATTATGCTAGTTTAGATGTGGATATTATTTCTTTAGGTGCTTTGACTCATTCTACTCGTAGTTTAAATTTTAGTTTAGATATATAAATTTTTTCTATTTTTTTTAGTTTCTTTTTCCTCATTTTTCGCACTATTAAAATTCTTATAGTAAGCTTTAATAATTATTATAGTTTTCCTTTACACTACTTGAAAAATTATATTGTTTTGCAATAATTTTAAATATGTTTATATACTGCTTAAAACAAATATAGGTATACACATAGATGAAATAAGCAATACTTATTAAAGTAGAAGCTTTTTTTTACAAAAATAAAAAATTTTAAAAAAAATAAAAATTTCACAGGAGTTTAATGATTATGTCAGAAGAATATGAAGAAGTAAATATGGAAGAGGAAAATAGCACTGAAGAAAACGAAGAAACTGAAGAACAAATCACAGAAACGGTAGAAGAAGTACCTGATGATGATTTACCTTTCGCTAAAGCAGAAGTAGTACGTTTAATGAAAGAAAACTTAGACTCTGACAAGATGATTAGAGAAAGAGTAAAAGTAGAAATGAACAGATTCCTTGGAGATGTTCTACAAAATGTATGTAAACAATTAAACGATTACCCATACACTACAATAGAATATGAAATGTTAAAAGAATCAACATATGCATATAATAATATTACTAGAATCAATAAAGAAAAAGAAAGAATATTATTACATTTAGATGCAATAAAGGCAGATTGTGATGCTTTAGCAATGGATGTTAAAAGAACAATGAAACTTAAAGATGTTGAAGAAGAAGACGAAGATTTTGCTGAATTTTCATCATCTAATATATCAGAAGAAACTGAAGGTGAAGAAGAATATTAATTAAAAATATTTTCCTTTAATTTTTTTATCTTCAAAGAAAATAACTATTTTTAAAAAATATTATTTAGCTAAATATTCACTAGATTCTTTTTCTATGATTTTATCCCATGCATTTTTATTTTTTTCACATCCGGGATCTGGATATGTTACATCATGGAAGTAATTGTAAGCTCTAGCTCTACATCCTCCGCATATATATCTAGAGTCACAAACTCCACAATGGCCCAATAATGCATCTTTATCTCTTAATTTCATTAGTAATGGATTATTTGTCCATATATTTTCAACATCATCACGGATATTTCCTAATTTAACTTCTTTTTCATGGGGGAAGAATACACATGGATAAATATCTCCATTAGGTTCTATACTCATATAAAATCTTCCTGCTCCACAGCCTCCTACAAATTCTGATAATTTCATCATTGCAGGATTACTATATTCAACATTATAAAAGTGTGTAGGTATCATTTGGTCATTATTGAATGTATGAGTTACTACATCTGCAAATTGTGGTGCTGTGGATAGTATTTGCATTTCGCCTTTACTATTTTCCTTATAAATTAATTCTAAAAGATTTAACCTTTCTTCAGGAGATAAATCTATTTCACTAATTTCTGCTCCTTTTCCTGTTGGTATAAAGTTATATAATACAAACCAATCAACATTTATACTTCTTAAAAAAGTTATCATTTCAGGGATTTCATCTTTGTTTTTCTTAGTTGCTGTTGTTGATATTTCAACAAATACTCCTGCTTTTTTAAAGTTTTTAATAGCTTCTATTGCTCGTTTCCATGATCCATCTTTTTGCCTGAAATTATCATGTGTTTTTGGATTTACTCCATCTAAACTTATTTGCACAAATTGTAATCCTAAATCTTTTAATTCTTTTGCTTTTTCATAATCATTGAAAATATATCCATTTGTAGCCATACTTACGTACAAACCACGGTCGTTGGCATGTTTAATGAATTCTTTAATGTGTGGATGTATTGATGGTTCTCCTCCACTAAATGCTAAAGATGCTATTCCAAGATCTGCTAATTTATCTATTCCATTTAATATTTCTTCTTTGTTTAATTCATCAGGGCCCTTTTTTCCAGCATTTTCATAACAGTGTATACAGTTAAAGTTACATGCTTGTGTTATGTTCCATACTATTTGGAATGGTGCTCCTGGTGTGAATGGTTTTTTTACTCCAAATGTTGCCATTCCTTTGAAAGTGCTTATTAATCCTTTTTCCCAGTATTCATCCTGCATGGTTTTTATTAAAGATTCTTCTGATGTGTTAAAACTTTTTAATGCTTTATGTATTACTATTTCTACTAATTCGTAGGTTACTTTGCATTTTAAGCATATATTGTCTTGTTTTCCGAGGTAATAATCTAGTGCAGATTCTAATCGTGTTTTTCCACATTTGTTACAGTAAACTAATGCATTGTTTAACATTTTTTGAGATAAAGGGTTATTTATTATGTCTTCAAAGGTTTTTATCATTTTTTCAATATTTTCTTCATCTTCTTCTGTGTTCATTTTATTTCCCTTCTTCTTTTTTCTTGAAGAGTGTTTTTGCAAAGTTTTATTTAAATGACTGACTAAAGGTCACTGACTCTTAGTTAAAAATTGTATATAATTATATATAAACCTTTCTACAAAAATAAAAAATAACATCAAAAAAGAGTATTTGGAGATAAAAAAATGGTGAATAAAACAAGAGTATCCCTACCACCAGATGAACGGAAAGAAGAAATAATAAATTCAGCATGGCATCTATTCTACGAAAAAGGATATAGTAATGTAACAATTAAAGATATCATAAAAGATTTACACATTGTAAAAGGAACATTCTACTACCATTTTAAAAATAAAGAAGAAGTAAAAAAAATAATTGTAAACAGACAGATAAAAACAGAACTAAGAAGCCTAGAAAAAATCTTCAACAATCCAAATTATTCCACATTAGAAAAATTATCTAATATGATAATGGAAATAATTGATGTATACAAAGACACAGAAAAAATCCATAATGTTTACACACGTAACCCTGAACTATTCCAAGATATATTAATAAAAAGAATGGAATCTTTAGAAAAAATAATGGAAAAATTATTAAATGAAGGAATAGAAGAAAAAGTATTTAACCCTTCTTATTATGATGAAGCATTAGAATTCCTTGTAGTAAGTTTATCAATCACATTACCAATAATACACTACACAATTAACTTATGGCCTGAAAGAAAAGCCGTATTAAAATTAAATGTTTTCACATACAATGCCGAACATATGCTAGGAGCCAAAAGAGGAAGTTTTGATAATATAAAATCCCAATATTGGCATATTGTTAAAGATACATCTATAGGAACAATTAAAACCTAAAAAAAAAATAAAATTTTCACTCTTCAGAATCATTATCAATAATAGTAAATCCAGTTTTCAAATGCTTAAGTTCTTCCTCACTTAAATGAGTTTCTACACTTTTTAAATCCATAATTTTACTTTGACCGAAAGGATCATCAATAATTAATGTAACCTCTAAATCACCATTTAAAATTTTATCTAATTCATTGAAAACTTTTTTCCCATTACTTTGAGATTCCTCATCATCAAACAGTGTTAAAGCCCTTTGAGTAGCATCTTTAAATCTAACAATAACCCCTTCTACATTAGAAACATAACCCTGAGATTTTGGGCCAGGCTCAACTTTAATACCAATTTCAGGAATAGAAACAGTTGCACTTTGAGAACGAATAACTCTACTACTTAAATTATCTTTATTAATTTTAAGACTATGACGTGCAGGATCATGTTGTTCTAAACTCATAACATCACTGTGTTTAAAACCACAAGCCTCACAAATTATACTAGATTCCATAACTTCTCCAAAATATGGAATTTTCACAGTTTTTGTATCACTAACTGCACTATTCTTTTTATGACATACAGGACAATCCATTCTCATCTCAGGCATATAAAACATTCCTCTCATTATTTATATTTTAATTATTTATCATTTTCTTTTTATTCACTGTAAAGATATCCTTTACTACCTAATTCTTTAATTATTTTATCTAAAATTTCATAATTTGGTGCACAAATCTTCATTCCATGTTTATTAGATAAATAATAAAGTTCTTTTAATTCCTCTTTCTTTTGAGGATCATCTTCTAAAGCTTTAATAAAACTGTCAGATTTTTTCTGTTCATAAATATTAACTTTTCTAATTAATGGTTCTTTGAAACCTTTAATTGGGTAAATAATACATTCAACACTAGCATTATTCTCTTTAATTATAATATCCATAACATCTTTAAGTTCATCAACATTATTCTTTAAGTAAACAGTTTCACAACTTTCATTAATATTACTTAAAATTTTTTGAACAGTAGTATTTATCTCTTCAGTTTCAATAACTTTAACATCATTTTTTTCAGCTTCACTTAATAAAAAATCGTGAATGGTCCTATTTTCCTTAAAATAATCTAATTGTTTACCTCCACGACGTTTTTCAGTAGCTCGTTTCACAAAACGATTTTTATGTGACTCCTCATCTGAAGATAATATAAAGAAATGAATATTGGCTTGATTTTTATAATTATCTAAATCTATTAGTCCAGGAATTAAATGCACACCTTCAATTATAATATCATCAAAATCTTTTATAGCTCTTTCAATTACTTTTTCAATTGCTGGAACTACAAATGATGCATGTTCAACAAAACCTGCACAAATCAAATCTTCTTCTGTTTTATAGTTTTTCTTATTTCTAAGAGTAGTATACGCCATATATGAAGAAGCATGTAATGCAGGTGCATAATCACTTCCAATAATTCCACGCACAACTTCTCTTATAAAATCAGATTCTATTAAATGTTTTATTCCTAATGATTTGGCAAGTTCTGCAGATATTGTAGATTTACCTATTCCTGAAGCACTTCCAATTAATATAACATATGGTTTTTCCATAAAAAATTCCTCAATTTAATTGGTTTTGGTTTAATATAATATTTTTTTAGATTTTTGGTAATTAAATACTTATTTATTAAAAAAGCTTTTTTAAGGATTTTAATTATAAAAAATACATTTATATTATATAAAAATCATAAATTATTAGTAATATGAGTTTATGAGGAATTTCTTATTTAGAATTTTAACTCATGTTTATTTTTCTATTTACTATTTAACAATTAAAAAACAAGAATTTATTAATTTAATATGAGGAGTGATTATTTGTATTCAATATCATCAGTTGAAGAACTTCAAAACTTAAACCCATACATCGTAATTGGATGTGGTGGAGGTGGGGAAAAATTCTCAAACCTTGAAGGAATTGAAACTGTAGGATTTGTAGATGATGACCCAGATAAACAAGGAACAAATTTTATGGGATTTGAAGTTGCATCAAGTTTAATAGATTTAATGGATGAAGTTCCAGAAGCTAAAAGTATAGTTATAATGTTACCTATAGGTGCAGAAGGGGCAGCTTTAAAATATGCAGTACAAGCAATTGATGCTGGTAAAAATGTTGTAAGTTCATTCAGATCATTATCTATTGAAGATAATATTTCTTTAGCAAAATTTGCTAATCAAAATGGGGTTGCTATTAAGGAAATAAGTCCAAGATTAGATATGATTAATAATATTTTTGGAATAGCTCCAGAAAAAAGTACTGAAATTTTACCAAAAATATCATACACACCAAAAGCAAGTATTGTTTTTTGTGGAGGTACTTCTCAAGAGTGTGGTAAAAGAACAACAACACGTAATTTAGGATTAGCCGCAACAAAACGAGGATTAGTTTCAGGTGTTATATCAACAGATGAAATGGGGCTTGAAAAACCTACTGATTTTAATTTCCGTGCAGGAAGTTTAAGTGCAATGGATATTCCATCCGCTATTTTAGGTTCAATTAAATACTTAGAAGAAGAAAAACATCCAGATATTATTTTCATTGAAGGTCAATCCAGTTTAACTGAAGATGGAAACCCTCACCCTAGAGGTTTATCTGCTGCAATTTTAATAGGTGCTCATCCTGATGCTGTGATTGTAGGTCATAGACCAAATCATCCATTCCGTGAACCAAGAGGCATACCTGAGGAAATAAAAGCTATTGAAGCTGTTGAACCTACTAAAGTTGTTGGAATTAGTATTAATTTACGTAACGAACCGGATAAAACACCTGAAGACTATGAAAAAGAATATGGTCTTCCAACTGCAGATGTTCGTGAAAATCCAGATAAATTATTAGATGCAATCTTAGATCATCTAAAAAAATAATTAAATTTTAAAATTTTTTTCATGGAAAAAGTGATTTTAAATGTCATTTATAGGTACTTTAAAAAAAAGTCTTGGTTTTGAAGAAAACCGTAATAATAAAAGAAATGTTGGAGTAAATGATTTCACTGAAGAATTTTATGACGAAACATATACAATTGTTCCAGAACAATCATTTTATGAAATTATTCTAATTCGCCCAAGAACTATTGCAGATATAGATTATATTTCTGATCAAATTCTTGAAGAAAATAATCCTGTTATTGTTGATTTAGGTTTTCTTGAAAGAAGAGGTCCTGTAGAATTTAAGAATGCTACTCGTAGAATTAAAATTTTACGTGAACAACATAATGTTGAAGCAATACTCCTTGCTCGTGAAGAAGGTAAAAATTTAATTATTCTCTCACCTACTCAGGTTCAAATTATTAAAAAACAATAATTTAAAAGAAGTTTAGAAAAAAATAATATTATTTTTTTTATTTTTTTATATTTTGAAGAATTTTTTAGCATTTTTAAATGCTACTTTTTCAATATCACTATTTTTATAACCTAATTTTTTTAGTGTGCGAACAGTTTTAGGCACACTTATAGGATCTGATGGTTTATTACTTATATCACTGTTTAATAAGAATTTATTAAAACCATATTTATCTAATATTTTTATAGCTTCTTCTTTGGTCATTTTTTGTGGTTGTACGGTTAAACCAAGTGTGTAATCATAGTCTATTACATCTTCTACAACATTAGGATTAATATGATCTATTACCACTAATTTTGGATTTATTGTTTCATCTACAATGATTTTAATATCTTTCAATACTTCTTTTTTATTTTTACGTGGTGTGTGGATGATTACTTTGCTTTTTGTGTCTTCTGCAATTTCTAATTGTTTTTTAAATGCTTTTTGTTCATTTATTGTATTATCATCTAAACCTATTTCTCCTATTGCCACTATTTTCTTTTCTTCCACTAATCTTCTAATTTCTTCATAAATTTGGTCATTGTTTTCACTTACATTTGCAGGATGTAATCCTAAAGCAACTTCTAATTTTAATCCATATTCCTCTGCTCTTTTGGTGTCATATTCAAGTATTCTATCAAAGTGGTTTATTAAGCATGTTTGATTTCGTAGTTTGTAAGGGTAAAATGAGCAAGTGATTGCTGTATCTATTCCGCTTGTATACATTAAATCAAAGTCTTCACTGCTTCTTGAGTCTGCATGGGTATGTGTATCTATCATCATAAATATTCACTCTCTATATAGTTATATTTTTTTTAAATTAATTAAATTTATATCATTATGAAGGTAATATAGAATTAATTAAAAATTATTTTTAAAAGAATTTAAGAGGGATTATTATGGAAAATAATGAAGAAATATTGCCTTTTTCTGAAGTAACTAAATTTCATGGACATGTGTGTCCTGGTTCTGCTTTAGGTTATAGGGTAGCTAAAACTGCAATGATTAAGTTAAATGTATCTAAATCTGGTGATGAAGAATTAGTAGCAATTTGTGAAAATGATTCTTGTGCTGTAGATGCAATACAAGTAGTAACTGGTTGTACATTTGGTAAAGGTAACTTCATATTTAAAGACTATGGAAAACATGTATATACATTTTATAATAGGGAAAATGGTGAAAATATTAGAATTTATGTAAATGCAGATTTTAATGATATTGTTCCAGAATTTGTAGCACTAAAAAATAAATTCGATCAAGGTACTGTTACAATGGAAGATAAAAAAAGTTTTCAACACTTCAAAGATGAATTATCTTATAAAATATTAGAAGTTCCTGAAGATAAATTATTCACATTATCAAAAGCAGAATTATCCTTACCAAAAGAAGCAAATTTATATAATTCTATTAAATGTGGTGAATGTGGAGAATTAGTATCTGAACATAGAATGAAAGAAAAAGATGGGGAAAAAGTGTGTATTCCTTGTTTTAATAAGGAATAAAAATCTTCCACTCATTATTTTTTTTAATTTTTTAATATACTTTTTATTTTACTAGTTAAATCATTAATAGGGACACGTTCTTGTTCTTCAGTGTCTCTGTTACGTACTGTTACAGTTTTATCTTCTATTGTATCAAAATCTATAGTAACAGCTACAGGAACACCTATTTCATCTGCACGTGCATATCTCCGTCCAATACTTCCACTTCCATCGTAATCAACAGTGAAACCATCTTTTCTTAATGATTCTTGAATATTGGAGGCTATTACATCTAAACCTTTCTTATTTACAAGTGGAAGAACACTTACTTTTATAGGTGCAATTTCGTTTTTAAATTTGAAATAATCTTTATCATCATTTTCACTTGCATTGTGGAAAGAATGTAATAATACACAGTAAAGTATACGATCTATACCAAAAGAAGGTTCAATTACATGAGGTATTAATTTTTCACCTTTAACTTCCTCAGTACTTGTTTCAAATAGTAAATGTTCACTTGTTAATTCATAAGTATTGTCTAATTCTAAATTATATTTACCATTTGCTTCAATTTCTTCTTTTAATTTATCTGCATCACAATTTTTTAACCAACCCATAATTTTTGGAGCATCACCTTTGAATGTTGGACCAAATACTTTAAGGTTTGGTTTTACAGTATTTTTAGTAATTGTTTTTGGTTCATCGTAAGGAATATAAATGTTTAATTCTTCATTACTTTCTTTTCCATGTTGTGTTAAATCATAATTTCCACGATCAGCTATTCCAATAATTTCAACCCATCCATATTGATCAGTTAAACATTCTACATCCCAGCAATCAAGAGCATAATGAGCCATTTCTCCAGGTAAGTGTTGACGGAATCTTAACTTATCATTTGGTATGCCTAATTCATTTAAGAATTTTCTTGCAAGGTATAATTGGTAAGTTAACATTTCACTACTTATTATTCCATCATCTAAAGCTTTTTGTACTGTTATGTGTAATTCTTCTTTTTCATTGATTTGAACATCTTGTGAACATAAATCTAAAGTTTCATTTGCTATTGTTTTAAATTTAGGGTGAGTTTTATCTTCAGGGTTTAAGAAGATTTCACATTCTGCTTGAGTGAATTCTCTAAGTCTTATTACTCCTTGACGTGGACTTATTTCATTACGATATGCTTTTCCTAATTGAACTACTCCAAATGGTAATTTGTTACGATAAAATCTAGATAATCTTTTGAAAAGTATGAATATTCCTTGTGCTGTTTCTGGTCTCATATAACCTGGTTTTGTTCCTTTTGCACCGATTTGTGTTTTAAACATTAAATTATAATTCCAAATTTTAGCTAGTTCTCCACCACAAGTTGGACATTTTATTGTATTATTTATTATGATTTGGTCCATTTCTTCATTAGCTAAGCTTTCAACATCTTTATTGATTGCTTCTTCAATTAAATGATCTGCACGGAATACTTCTCCACATTTTTCACATTTTGTCATTGGGTCTGTGAAGTTATCTACATGTCCTGAAGCTTTTAATACTTCTTTTGGCATAACTGTTGGTGATTCTATTTCATAAAATCCTTCACCTGCAGTGTACTGTTTTCTCCATTTTTGCATTATATTGTTTTTTAATGTTGCACCTAATGGTCCATAATCAGTAAATCCACTTACTCCAGAATAAATTTCGAATGAAGGCCATAAGAAACCTCTTTTTGCTCCAATATTCATCATTTTGTCATGATTCATAAATTTAATACTCCTATAAATATTTATTTTTGATAATTAGTTTTTATAAAAAAAAGAATGAGTAATAATAAAAAAATTATTTTTTTTAAAAGTTAAAGTATAATTAAATCTTTTTTTATTTATTAAGTTCATAATCCATTTTAATCCGACTACTTTCAGGTTTTTCTTGTCCCATATACTTACTATGTCTACTAGGATGACCATAAGGGATTTCGGATGGACTAGTCATTGTTTCAAATACTACTTGACATACTCTTTGACCAGGATATAATGCTACTGGCATTGCACCAATATTACTAATTTCTAAGGTTATTTTGCCTTCAAATCCGGGATCTATATATCCTGCTGTTACATGCATAGTAACACCTAATCTACCCATACTAGATCTACCTTCAACACGTGCTACAATATCATCAGGTAATTTCACGGTTTCTTGTGTTGTTGCAAGTGCAAACTCATTTGGGTGTATAATGAATGCTTCACCTTCTGGTACTTTAAATGATTCCATGTAACTTGCCACTTCCTCATTATCTTTTGGATCTATGTAAGGTGTTCGTATAACACGAAATACTTTAAATTCATCTCCGATACGTAAATCTACTGATGAAGGTTGTATTTGCTTTTCTTTATTGTCTAAAGGTTCAATACTAATATGTCTTTCATCCAATAATTTTTTAATATCTTTATCACTTAATATAGCCATAAATATTTGATTCCTGAAAAAAATAATTTTTTATAAAAAAATATAATATTTTATTTTATGTTTTTTTATATTAAATAAGTTATTCACTTATTATTAAAGATTTTTTTTAAAAAAAGAAAAATTATATGATGAGTTAATTATTTCTCATCAATTCTCATTTTTAATCGTCTAAGTATTCCAATGAGAGTATGAGCTTCACGTCCAGTTATGAATGCACGATTAATAATGTTTTTAAAAGTTTTAAGACCATTACGTTTTTTATGGTCTGGAATTTTAATAGTATCAATCAATTCTTTCATGTCCTTAAGTAAATAATCCTTTTCTATTTGTGTACTTTCATCATAACCCTCTACTGGGAAATGGTTACGGTTTTTAAAGATTTCATAAAAAATAATAGCCGCAGCATGAGTTATATTCATTATAGGATAATGTGGATCTGTAGGAATACTAACTATTATGTCACATTTATCAATTTCATCATTTGTTAAGCCATCACCTTCTCTTCCAAAAAGAATTGCAATATTAGTATTTGTATCCATTTTTTCCCCTAATTCATTAGGAGGTATTGGTATACGAGAAAGATTATAACTTCCGCCAGGAGTTCCAGTAGAACCTATAATAAAATCAATAGAATACTTTTTAAGGAAACTTTCAAGATTATCACAAATTATAGCATTTTCAACAAGATTTTTTGCATGCATAGCTTGGTAATATGCATCATCTTTTAATTCACACGGATTTATAAGAACTAAATTTTTTAATCCAAAATTTGCCATTGTACGAGCTAAGAAACCAACATTTCCACTAGTTTCACATTCTACAAAAACTACATAAATATTTTTTTGTAAGCGTAAAGTTCCTTCATCAACAGTTGAATCATTACTTACTAATTGAGCTCTTTTAGTAGATTTTGATTTACTTTCAGTTTTAGATTCTTCAACTTCTTCTTTATCTTTTGTTTTAGGTATTAATTCTTTATTTGTAATTACTTCCTCTTCACTTACTGTGCCGGGCATAAATATTAAAACTCCATTATTATTCTTTTTCTTCACTGTAAGTTAATTTTAATAATTCTACCAGATTCATTCCATTAATTTCTGTTTCATTTATAGCTTCTAATCCATCTTTAATATTGGATTGGCAAAATGGACATATTGTGATAAAATTATCAGCACCAGTTTCTTTAATCATTTGTGCTTTGTTTTTACTTAATTCTAGGGCAATTTCTGGTCTGGCAGATTTAACTCCTCCACCAGCTCCGCAACATTGACATGGGAATTCCATTTCTTCAAATTCTACACCAGGAATCATATCTATAATTTCACGTGGTTGATCTTTGATTCCTTGTCCTCTACCAAGATGGCAAGGATCATGCCAAGTTACTTTCATATCTAATGGTTTCATTTTACTAGTATCTAATTTATCGATTAAAAATTCACTAATATCCATTACATTTAATTTATTGCCGAAATTAGGATGGTCATTTTTAAGTGTTGCACCACAACCTGCACAGATAGTAATTACAGTATCATAATCTTTAAATACTTCCTTATTTTTATCAGCTAATGCTTGTACTGCATCACGTTGCCCTGTACGTAATAATGGTGAGCCACAACATACTTGATTTTCTGGAACATCAACATTTATACCATTAGCTTTAAAAACATCCATTACAGCTTCACCTACATGTTGTAATCTGTAATCTACCATACAACCTGTGAATAAAGCAACTTTAGATTTTTCCTTGGTTTGTTTTTTGTTTTTATTATAAGATTCTATAAATCCTTCTTTTTCTGGATGGGTAACACTTCGACCAGTTTCTTCAACCATTTTTTTAATTTTTTTATGTGCTTCTAAAGGTCCTTCATCTTCACTGTATGCAATTGCTCTTAATTTTTCAACAGCATCTCCAAAACTGTTAATATCTTTTGGACAAACTGCTCCACATTTTCCACAACTAGTACAATCATATAATCCGTTTTCAAATCCTTCTTTTAACCTATTTTTTAATTCTCTTGGATCAAATTCGAATTTACTAATATATCTCATGAAATAAGGTCCTGCGAAGTCTTCTTGGAAATTTTGATATACTGGGCATGCTGTTAAACAGCTGTAACATTCTATACAACTTCTAACTTTTAATGTATCTTCCATTTCTTCAGGTTTCATTAATTCTTCAGGATCATTTGTTTCAAGATGTAAATCCATATCATTTACTTTATTTTCGATTGAGGAACGATCAACTATTAAATCTTTAATTACTGGTAATTTTAAAGGTTGAATTGTTGTTTCGTTTGCTATTTCTTTTTTACAAGCTAATCCTGGATTTCCATTAATTCTCACTGCACATGATCCACACTGTCCAGCTCTACAACTACTTCTAAAGCTTAAATTTGCATCATATTCTTCATTTATTAAATTTAATGCTTCTAAAACTTTCATTTGAGGTGTTTTTTCAATTTCATAAGTTTCAATATATGGTTTTTCATCTGTGTCTTTATTGAAACGTGATACATGAACTTTAATTTTCATAAAATGACTACCTTTCTTTTTTTATTGATAAAATTTTTTAAGATTTATATAAATTTATAATAATTAATATTTTATGCTAAGTACTATTTTAAAATTCTTATAATAATAATGTGAAATTAATTTTCATAAAATTTTTTTTAATGATTTCTATTTTTTCATTATAAAGGCTCTGTCAAAAATTTAGTTGATGATTTTGGTTTTTATTTTTTATGTTCCAGAATTCTAGTTTTAGTTTGAATCTGTTGATTAATCCAGTTTCTGTTTTCATTAGTCTTTTAATATGTTTTGGGAATACTTTTTGGAATATATTCTCGATTTTGTTACTCGTGCGACTAATGTTAGTGTTTTTAAT